>JALEZF010000060.1 GCA_022773025.1 Clostridium sp.
ATTCAATCAGAAAAGAGATCAGATGTAGAAAAATACTTAGTTGATAATAATATTTGCAGAAGTGTTAAATTAACTGATGATATGTCTATTGAGTCAATGAATGCAATCAAGGACACTTTGAACAATCTAGTAAATGGTGAAGGGTTACCTCCTTTGGAAAGTGTACGATACGCTCCAGCACAATGTAAGATGATGGGTAGTGTTGCTTCATATGATTGGACTAAGAAGGAAATGCTTTTGTCAGATCAAATACTAGATTATGACAACTATTTATTAGCGAGAAAAAATAGTGAATTAAATTGGAAGTCTTTCAGAGAAAGCAAGAATATTGATACTATATCTAAACAACAGATGGAAGAACATTTAAAAGAGATGAATAGTGCGAAAGATATAGGACATAAAAAGTTAGCAAAAGTAGATTATGATATGGCATTAATAAATAGCAATACAACAAGAAAAGCAGCTATAGAAACTGTGGAGGATGTTATAACCCATGAATTTGGACATCATATTCACAACATTGTTACTGAGCAAAGCAAAGTTATGACATCTAAAGGATTCAAGAAAACTATTTTTGGTAAAAATGTATTAAAAATTGATAAAAATAATAGCTGGAGTATAAATAATTTAAGTGGTAAGGTATTAGCCTCTAAGGTTAGTGGATACGCTACAGACTCACCTCTGGAATGCTTTGCTGAAAGCTTCTTAGCTTACAAAAAAGGTATAAATATTCCAACAGAATTAAAGGAAATGATAGAGGAGGCATTAAAAATAATTGAATAACATATATGAAGAATTAAATAAACTTATAAAAGAAGAATTTGGAGAGGACAACTTATTAGATTAAATAGCACTTACTAAGTTAGATGGTAGGTGCTTTTATTATGCTTAAAATTAAGGAGGAAAAATGTTAAAGAGATTATTCGCAAATTGGACCATGGATTATTTAACAACTAATCGGCATAGGCGCAGGTGTAGAAAATTTAATATGAATAAATGGAGGTAATTATATGGCTAAGTATAGAAAGAAACCAGTTGTAATTGAAGCTATTAAGTTAGATGGATTATATCCAAGTAAAATAAAAGAGTGTGTTGAATTTTTAGAAGGTCACACTATAGACTTAAGTAATTCTTATGCAGATGATAAATTTTGGGAATATTGCAATATATTCGAAAAAAAAGGTGGTATAATAATTCACACCTTAGAAGGTGATATGTTAGCAAAAGATGGAGATTACATTATAAGAGGGGTAAACGGAAAGTTTTATCCATGTAAGCCAGATATATTTGAAAAAACTTATGAATTAGCCGATAAAGAAGTTATTGAAACTGCTAAAGCTGTAGTGGATGCAATTAACAAATCTCAAGGATATATATGTATGGGAGAAAAGGGGTTACGATAATGAAACGTATATGGAAAAATATAAAAAACTATTTATGGTTCATTAAGGAAAGCCAATCTTTCATGAAAGGTTGTGGACATCCAGTAGTTATATTTTTAAAAAGTCTTTTTAATGGTATAAGATTTTGTATTGAACAAAACACCTATGCGGAGATGGTAAATAAGTTCGGTAGTGAAGAAGCTTATGTAAGATTAAACAGAATAGTAGAGTTTTAAGTCTTAGAAAACTAAGGCTTTTTATTATGCTAAAAAGAGGTGAGAACAGTGCATGTATGTCCAATTTGTGGATTAAAATTCAATGGAAATAGATGTCCGAGATGTGGTTATTGCCCTACATGAAGTGATTAATTAAGGCTAGTTAGCCTTTTTATTATGCCCTGAGCATGGCATTAAACTGCTTAAATATTATATTTGAACGATATGGGCCATTAGGAATGTATCGGGCAAGGAGGAAAATATGAAAAGATTTATGATAATGAATTTACAGCTATTTGCTAATAGACCTTTTATGGCTCCTGATACTGGAGCAGATGGAGGTGCTGGAGTATCTGGGGGAGAAGGTTCTCAAACAGGTGTAGAAGGCACAGGAGAAGGTACTAGTGGTGCAGAAGGTAGAGAAAAATCCTTTGATGATATTCTGGGGGATAAAAAGTATCAATCAGAATTTGACAAGAGGGTTGCTAAGGCTCTTGAAACTGCAAAGAGTAAATGGGAAACAGAAAAAGCTACTGAATTAGAAAATGCTAAGACAGAAGCTGAGAAACTAGCGAAAATGAATGCTGAACAGAAGGCAAAGTATGCAGAAGAAAAAAGAATAGCAGAGCTAGAGAAGAGAGAGAAGGCTATAACAGCACGTGAGCTAAGAGCAACTACTCTTGAAACTTTGGCAGAGAAAAAACTTCCAAACGAGTTTGCAGATATAATCAACTATTCTAGTGCTGATAGTTGTAAGGAATCAATTGAAACCATTGAAAAAGCATGGACTAAAGCACAAGGTAGCTGGCAAGAAGCTGTTGAGGCAGAAGCAAACAAAAGACTTAGAGGTGGAAATCCTCCTAAGGGTGGGCAAGGAAATAATCAATCAACATTTGGTTTTAACTTTACTGGTGTAAGACCAAAACCAACAAAATAATTAAAAGAAAGAAGGAATATAAATGGCAGTTAATTACGCTGAACAATACGCAAGGGAATTAGCAAATGCTTATCCATACGCTTTATATAGTGGAGCATTATGGAACACAGAAAACTCTAGCAAATACAAAGTAGTAGATGCAAAGACGATAAAAATACCAAAGCTTTCAACTACTGGAAGAGTAAATGGAGATAGAACTAAGATAGGTGATTTTTCACAGAATTTTTCTAATAGTTGGGAAACTAAGGAACTTAAAAATCATAGAATATGGCAAACATTAGTGCATCCACAAGATGTTAATCAAACTAATCAAGTTGCTTCAATATCTAATATTACTAAAACTATGAATGAAACTCAAAAGTTCCCAGAGCTTGATGCGATGATGTTCTCTACTCTTTACACATTAAAAAATGCAAAGAAATCAATAACAGCAGAAGAAGCTGAATTAACTTCTAAAACTGCATTAGCTAAATTTGATGCAATGATGGATGAAATGGATGAGGGATTAGTACCACCAACGGGAAGAATACTTTATGTTGACACTTATACTAAGACTTTATTAGATAATGCTGTAGCTATAGTAAGAACAAATGGAGATAAGGTTTTATCTAGATCTGTATCAAGACTTGATGAAGTTGACATAGTTGGCATACCTACTACTTTAATGAAAACTAATTATACATTTAATGATGGAACAACAGGGGGACAAGAATCTGGTGGAATAAAACCAGGAGATTCTGCTGGAGATATGGCTATGATATTAGTTCATCCATCAGCAGTATTACCAATAGTATCATATTCATTTGCACAATTACAAGAACCATCAGCGTTGAGCCAAGGTAAGTATGTATACTTTGAAGAATCATTTGAAGATGTATTTATCTTAGATGAAAGACATGCTGGAATTCAAATATGTGTTAAGAAAGCTGCAATTTAGTAAGAGAGGGTAAAACCTCTCTTTTAATGAGGTGTTAATATGACACAATTAGAAAAGTTAAAAATAAGGTTGCCGGATGCAGAAGATGCCTTACTTAATCAACTTCTTGAAGATGCTGAGAATGACATCCTAGACTATACTAACAGAAATGTATTATTGCCTAAGATGGAAGGACTTCAAAGGGAGTTAGCTATTATTTATTATAATCGCATGGGGAGTGAAGGAGAGACTTCTAGGAGCGAAGGAGGCATATCTGTAAGCTATGAAATGCCACAGAGTATCAAAGACAGATTAAAAGCTTATAGAAGGCTTAAGGCGGTGAGTATAGTTGAGAGTCAAAAATAAGAAAACTTATTATCTTAAAAGGAAAACTATTGTAGTAGATAGTGAAGGCGGCAAATACGAGGATTTTGAAAAAGAAGGCCTTGAAATCAAAGCCAATATTTCACCTGCAAGTGGTAAACTTCAAGCTGAAATATATGGGCAAAGGCTTAACTATATGCTTAATATGCTTTATGATGGTCCGATAGAGTTAGTAGAAGGTGATGGCATATGTGTTTATGTGTCTAAGGATAGCAAGCCGGATTACAAGGTTATATCTATAAAGAGATATTCACATAAAGCTATAGAATTGGAAAAGATACTATGAGTATAACTGGAGTAGAATCTTTAATTAAGAAGCTTAATGCTCTTGGTGGAAATGCTAATAAGGTTCTAGAGACAAGCATTGCAAAGCAGACTAAGCTAGTTCAAGGTGAAGCCAAGGACTTATGCCCTGTAGATAGTGGTGACTTAAGAAAAAACATTTTTACTGATGTTAAATCTGAAAATGATAAGATAACAGGAAAAGTATTTACTAATATCGAGTATGCTCCTTATGTTGAATTTGGGACAGGAAAAAAAGGTGAGGATTCAAGTGGAGATAAATATCCTGGACCATTAAGCTATAAGCAAGACAAATGGAGGGTGAATATTCCTGATGTAGGAGTTAGATGGATAGAAGGACAACCGGCACAACCTTTTTTATATCCTGCACTTAAAAACAATGAGGATTTAATAAAAAAGAATATTAAAGTTGACCTAAAAAAAGAAATTGAAAGGTTATGTAAGAAATGATTAATGTTAAGGATCAAGTGTATGCAGCTATTAAAGATATATCTTCAAATGTAAGTGATAGTTATCCAGCAGATTGGGCAACATTCCCCGCTGTACAATATACAGAAGAAGATAACAAAGTGGCTGAATGGGTAGACGGAGAAGAATCAAAGTCATATCTAAGATATAGAATTGATATCTGGCATAATAGAAGTACATCAATTACAGCAATAGAAGTTGATAAGAGATTATCTAAACTAGGGTTGCAACGTACATTTTGCCAAGATGTTTCAGACACAAGTGGATTAAAACATAAGGTAATGAGATATGAGGGAATTATAGATACCTCAACAGAGTTTGTATATCAATAAAGAAAGGAATGATGTAAATGTTAGCAAACGGTATTAAATTAGGCTATAAAGAAGGTAGTAGTGGCTCAACTTATACAGATTTAACAGGATTAAAAGAAGTACCCGAGTTAGGAATTGAACCTGAGAAAGTAGAAAATACATGTTTATCTGATACTGTAAAGCAGTATGAGAATGGTATAGGAGATGCTGGAGACTTAGAGTATAAGTTTAAATATGAAAATAAGGCTGCTACAAGTCCATATAGAGTTCTTAGATTAGCTCAAGAAGCTGGAAAAACTTTAAGTTTTCAAGAAAAGCTTCCGGATGGAACTACTTTTACTTTTGATGCACAGCCTAGTGTTAAGCTTGGCGGCGGAGGAGTAAATGGTGCAATAGAGTTTACACTTAAGATGGCATTACAAAGTGAAATTGTGGTTACAGACCCGTCTAATCCAGCGTAAATTTGCTTTTATTCTTCAAATATTTAGTATATTATTATAGTAATTACTAAGTATTTGGAGGGGACTATGGGGATTAAAGATTTTGCTAATAAACTAGTTGAAAAACAGAAGGAGTCAAACAAAAAGATAAAGGAATCTATAGAATCTGGGAAAGAGCAAAATGAATTAAGAAAAGCAGAAACTGAAAAAAAGATAGAAGAAATAAATGCAAGAAAAGCTGAAAGAGACTTAAAATATAAAGAAAAGCAAGAAGAGTTAAAACTAGAACGAGAAAAGCTAAAAAATGAACGCAAAGAAATTATTAACAATTTAAAGCAACCAACTGATGTTAATAAATCTGAAAGACAATTAAAAAAAGAAGCACAGAAAAAAGAATTTGAGAGAATAATGGCTTCTAATCCTACAGTTGATACAACAGCTAAACCGATAACTATTAATACAGTGAAAACGGATAATGTTGTACGTTGCCCTAAATGTGGATCTTTATCTATTACTTCACAGAAGAAAGGTTTTGGATTAGCTAAGGGAGCTGCTGGTGTACTAGCAACAGGATCAGCTTATGGAGCTATAGCTGCTGGAATAGGAAAGAATAAAATTTTAATAACATGCCTAAACTGTGGATATAGGTGGAAGCCCGGAAAGAATTAAGCACTTACTTAAACGTAGGTGCTTTTTATTTTACTAAAATTGAAAGGATGATATATATATGGCAAGAAAACAGTTTGCAAAATGGAAAGTAGGGGAAGAGGAGTTTAATTTAAAACTTAAAACATCTACTTTATGTGAATTAGAAGAAAAATTAGGAACAAGTTTAATGAATGTTTTAGGTAATGGCAATATGCCAGCTTTAAAAGTAATGCTTACAATAGTGCATTATGCTATTAAGGATTACAATTCCAATATTAAATTTAAAGATGTTCAAGATTTGTTTGATAAATATATAGATGAAGGTGGGAGCCAATTAGAATTTTTCTCTAAAACTATTATGGACATATACAAGGTGAGCGGTTTTTTTACGGAGGCTCAAACCAATATGATGGAAGAGAACCAAGAGAAAGTAGAGGAACTTCTACAAGGCAATTAGTATATAGTTATACAGAGTTAATAGAAGGATTATATCCACAATTTTTAGATATGGGTTATAATCCTTCTTTATTTTGGGATTCTTCACTTCAAGAAATATATGATTTAATGGAAAGTTATGAAAGAAGACAGGAAATTAAATCTAAAGAATATGAAGCTAATTTAAAAGCTAGAATTTCATTAAATGCTATATTAGCAAGGCAGATAGGAGAGTATGTTGCTGCATTATTTAATGATAAAGCACAGATAACCCCATTAGAAGTTCTATTCCCAGATTTATTTAAAGTAGAGGTTATAGCTAACAAAGAAAATGATATGGCACTATATAAAGCTAAAATGGAGGACTTTGCTTTTAGACATAACTCAAAACTGAAAAGAAAGGAGGAATAGATCATGGATGGCATGACTTTAGAAAAACTGCAAGTACTTATCGAAGCTCAAACAAAAGGTTTTAGAGAAGAAATTAGTAAAGTTCAAGGCGAAGTTAAAAAAATGACTAGTAATGTAAACAATGAAGTTAATAAAATTAAGCAGATTTTTAAAAGCCTTGGCAAATTTGTTACAGCTCTGGGTATAGGAAAGTTACTTACTAATAGCGTTAGAAGTGCTATGAAAGTAGAAGGGGCTATTCAACAAATAACTCGTACTATGGGCGAAAGTACTAATCAATTTTTAAAATGGGCTCAAAACAATGCATTAGCATTTAATATGTCACAAAGTGATGCAATGCAATATGGAGCTATATTTTCAAATTTAGTAAGTACTTTTAGTTCTGGAAGTAAACAAACTCTTCAATATACTACAGACCTATTAAAGGCATCTTCTATTATAGCAAGTGGAACAGGCAGAACTATGGAAGATGTAATGGAACGTATTAGAAGTGGTTTACTTGGTAATACAGAGGCGATAGAAGACCTTGGAATTAATGTTAATGTAGCAATGCTACAGAGCACTGAAGCCTTTAAAAGATTTGCTAATGGTCGTAGTTGGGATCAATTAGATTTTCAAACCCAACAGCAAATTAGACTATTTGGTATTTTGGAACAAACTTCTAATAAGTTTGGAGGAGCAGTATTTAGTAATACCAATTCTAGTTTGCAACAATTAGTTGCTATATTAAAAGATGTTGCATTAAACATAGGGAATGCATTTTTACCTATAGTAAATGTTGTTATTCCTATTCTTAGCAATTTCGCTATGGGGTTAAGAACAGTTACCGCATATATTGCATCATTTATGCAAACTTTATTCGGGTACAAACCCAAAACAAATGCTGGAGTACCTGGAGCAACTAATCAAGTAAGTTCTCTTGGTAATGCTGCAACTGATACAGGAAATAAAGCTAAAAAAGCAGCTAAAGAAGTCAATAGACTTTTAGGTGGTTTTGATGAAATAAATACTCTTAGTAAAGGTAATGGTTCTGATGGAGAAGATATAGGGTCCGGAGGAGGAACATCATCAGTTGGTGGTGGGGCCTTGGATTTTAGCAATTCCGAAATACTTGAACCGGATACAAGTGGACTAGAAGCCGCTGTAAATAAATTCAAAGATATATTCAAGCCGGTTGTAGAGTCTTTTGAAAACTTAAAATCAGCAGTACAACCATTAGTAGATAATATAGGAAAAGTTTTAAAATGGTTCTGGGATGAGATTTTACTTCCGTTTGGAACATGGACCATAAGTGAGGTAATGCCACAGTTCTTTAATATACTAGCAGGAGCATTTAAGATATTGAATCCTATACTAGAATCTTTTATGAGGTTAGGGGCATGGCTATGGGATAGTTTTTTACAGCCAATAGCAAGTTGGACAGGAGGAATTATAGTAAGTGTACTTACTGGGTTAGCTAAAGCTTTAAACATTATAGGAGATTGGATGAAAGACCATCAAGGGGTTGTAGATGCAATAACATTTTCTTTAACAGCATTTTTTGCAGCATGGAAATTAACAGAGTTGTTCGCATTTATACAGATGAGCGGGGGAATAGCAGGGGCATTTGCAACTATAACAAATGCAATAAAAGCGTGCACAATTGCTAAATTAGCAGATAAACTAGAAACTATTTATTTAACAGCTTTATATGCAAAAGATTTTATTATGTCTTTAATTAATGTAACAACAGCATTAATTAAACAAGCAGCACAGTTTGTTATTAACACTGGATTAAAAATAGCTGATACAACAGCTACAATAGCAATGAATGTAGCAACAACTGCGTGGAATGTAGTTGCTGGTATAGCTACAACTGTAACAACAGCATTAGGGGCAGCACTTGCATTCTTAACAAATCCTATAGGATTAGTAATTGTTGCTATAACAGCATTAATTGCGATAGGAGTACTATTATATAAGAATTGGGATGTTATAAAAGCTAAAGCTAAAGAACTATGGGATTGGGTTAAAGAAAAATTTAATTCATTCAAAGAATGGCTTGGGAATATATTTCTTACAGATTGGTCACAAAAGTTTGGCAAACTAGGTGAAATAATGAATGGTTTCCTGGGGTTTGTTTCTTCAATTTGGAATAGCATAACTAGGATATTCGGTGGTATTATAGATTTTATTGCAGGAGTATTTACTGGAAATTGGTCTAGAGCATGGCAAGGTGTAGTTAATATCTTTGGTGGTATTATGGATGGCTTAGGAGCTGTTATTAAAGCACCTTTAAATGGAGTTATATGGCTAATCAACCAAGCTATAGGCGGATTAAATAAAATAAAAGTACCGGATTGGGTGCCTAGTTGGTTAGGTGGAGGTAAAGGAATTAATATACCTCAAATTCCTTATCTAGCACGTGGGGGTATTATAGATAGTCCTACATTAGCAATGGTAGGTGAAGCAGGTAAAGAAGCTGTAGTTCCATTAGAGAACAATACAAGAGGACTTGATTTATTAGCTGATAAGCTTTTAGGTAGAATGCCACAGGGAAGTTCTAATAACAATTCAGATAGACCAGCAGAAATTATAATCAAAGTAGGAGATAGCACTTTTGCAAGGGTAGTTGTAGATAGTGTTAATAAATTATTTGAGCAAGAAGGAAGAATTTTATTTAATCTATAGGGTGTAGTTTTCTACATCCTATTTTTTATAAAAGGAGATGGTGAAGTGATTAAAATAAATGGAGTTGCCATTGCCACTCCTAAAGTCTATGAGGTTACAGTACAGGATTTAGATGGGGAAACAAACAGAAATGCAGCTGGTACTCTTATTAGAGATAGAATAGCAGTAAAAAGAAAGATTAATTTAGAATGGCAACCGCTTAGCCAATCAGAGATTTCAGCACTACTAAATGCCGTTAGTGGTGAGTTTTTTACAGTTACTTTTCCAGATCCACAATTAGGAAATATAACAAGAACAATGTATGTAGGAGATAGAACTGCACCAGCTTATCAATTTAAGAATGAAGAAGTTAAGTGGAGTGGATTAAAAATGAATTTCATTGAGAAATAAGAAAGGAGGGGGTTAGATGTATAGTGTAAGTTCTACTTATTTAAATAAAATAAAGGAACCTTCAAGATTAACTGCTATAAAGGTTATCATAGGAGATAGAATATTAACTAATTTAGAGGTCCAGAGTTTAAGTGTAGAATACAGCTCAGGGAATGATGGATTACCCGCTATTGGCGGGGCAACTGCAACTAAATTAACCTTAAGTCTTTTAAGAATAGGTAATACTCCTTCTTACTATACAACTCAAAGTATAAACCCTTCTATAGCCATTGACGATGGTGTTGGCAATCTTATGTGGGTACCACTAGGAACTTTCTATGCCGACCAAGAGTCAATAAAAAGAACAGATCAAACTATTTCAATAGACTGTTTTGACATGATGAAAAGATATGAAAGTTTAGCATTTGAGTCTAGCTTATCATATCCGGCTTCTTTAAAAAGTGTAGCAGGTGAACTGACAAGCAAGTATGGTTTAGTATTTGCAGATATAGCTCAACTTCCTAACGTAAATATAAAAGTTAAGCCTACCGGAAGTATAAGAAATACACTATCTGAGATGGCAGAACTAGCAACAGCAAATTGTTTAATAAATAGAGATAATAAGATTGAATTTAGAAAATTTATCGAAGTAGATTTTAGTTTAGATATAAATAACTATATAGATTTTTCTTTAAAGAGTGATAGTAATGTAAAGATATCTAAATTAGTATGTAAAAAAGATGGTGATAATCCTAATTTAGAGTATGGAGATATAACAGGATCAACTCTTGAATTTGAAAATGATAGTGTCTCAACAGTTGCGGAACTTAAAACTATATATGATAGAATGTACCCTTTTAGCTATCCAAGTTATAACTTAAAAGCACAGGGTATGCCTCACCTGGAATGTGGAGATGTGATTACACTTACAGATAAAAAGAATATAGTAAGGCAAATACCTATAGTTTCTCACAAGATTAGTTATAATGGTGGGATAATATCTGAATTTAGTGCTAATGTACCCAAAACAAATAATAGTACTGGCTCTAATGGAAGTAATAGTATTACTAATGCTATTAAAGAAATGGTGGCTAATTATTTGATAGTAAATGAGATACTTGCGGGGAATATTACAGCTGATAATATCAAGGCTAACTCAATTACAGCTGACAGAATAGATGCTAAAACAATGACGGCTGAAAGTGGTGTATTTGATAATTTAGTAGTAGATAGTGCACACATAGCTGATGGAGCAATTGATAGTGCAAAAATAGATATTGCTGATATTTCAGCGGCTATCATAAAAGATTTAAAGGTTGGTACTGCACAAATAGAAGATGCGGCTATAACAAATTTAAAAGTTAAAGATATAGATGCAAGTAAAATTAATGCAGGAGATATATCTGCAGATAGAATAAAGACTAATGTTATTAATGCGATTAATGCTTATATTGGAAGTGCAGTAATAGACGTTGCTAAAATCGGAGAGCTTACAGCGGATAGAATAGCGGCTAATGTAATAGCAGCAATAAACTTATCAGCAGAAGTCGCAAAAATCTCTTCTGCAAAAATTGGCGATTTGAGTGCAGAGAAAATAACCAGTGGTTCTATAGATACTGAAAGGCTAAAGGCCAACATAATAAAGGCCATAAATCTTACTACAGACACGGCTACAATAGATAGTGCTAAGATAGGTGATTTGAATGCCAGTAAGATAACTGCAGGGGATATAGATGCACAAAGATTAATTGCAAATGTAATCAAAGCAATAAATTTAGATGCTACAAGTGCAACAATAAATTCTGCTAAAATAGGAAGTCTAACTGCAGATAAGATAACAGCAGGAGATATAGAAACAGAAAGGTTAAAAGCTAATGTTATAAGTGCAATCAATGCATATGTTGGCAGTATTAAGATAAAGCAGGCTCAAATTGAAACTCTTAAAGTAGGAAATGCAAATATAACTGATGCTACAATATCAGGTGCCAAGATTGAGAAGGCAAGTATCACAAATGCACAGATAGCAGATGCCACAATAGAAAGTGCTAAGATAAAAGAAATTTATGCTAAACAGATAAAAAGCGGTACCGTTGAGACTGGAGAACTTGATATAAGCTCTATAGACGGAACTTTTAATATAAAAAGCAATACTCTTCAAATAAAAGATAATCAAGCAACACCAAAAGTTAGAATACAGATAGGTAAAGATAGTCGAGGGAAATATGGAATATTGGTTCTTAACTCCGAAGGAAATGCAATATTCGATAGTGACAAAGGTGTGCTTATTCCAGCAGGACTTGCAGACAATGTTGTGTCAGAAAGTAAAATAGTAGAACATTCCATAGGTCCTACACGCTTAAATATAGACCAGTTATTTGTTGGAGATAATGCTTTTATTAATCAGCTTAAAGCGGTACAGATAGATGCTTCTAATATAGTTACTGGAACAATTTCAAATGAGAGAATTAATCTAAAAGGTTTAATTTCTTTTGAAATGTTAAATCAAGATTTACAGCCGATTTTTGATGTAACTGGAAATAAAACTTATATTAATGGCGGCATGATAGCAACTAACACAATAAAGGCAGACAAGATAGACCTATTAAGTGGTATTACAGTAAAAGGACCTGACAACACAAATACCTTCTCTATAGCAGATACAGGACAAGTAGAAGTAAACGGCTTATTGCATAGCGGAAACTATGATGACCAAAAGGGTACTGGTTATGAAATAAGACCTGACGGTACGGCTACCTTAAACCAAGCTACTATAAGAGGTGACGTAATACTTCCAAATGCAGGTATAACTAATTTTGGGGGAACTGTTGGAAATGAGAATTTACTGAGTGATAGTCTTTTTAGAGAATTAAAACCCAGAAATAATGGGACAGATAGCGATAATTATAATTTTACTACTTGTAATGCCGAAATGCTCATAAATGAAACTTATACAATATCATCAAAAGTCGAAATTACAAAAGGCTCATTTGATAAAATAACTGTATACCCTTATCCCAGAGGTTCTAATACGACAGTAGATATAATAAATAACAGTATAAAATGTACTTTTAAAAAGACATCGGCTGAAACAACATCAGTGTTACTATATGCAGGTTTAGCAGGTTCGACAAGAGACCAAGGTGCTATATTTAGAAACATAAAAATAGAAAAAGGCACAGAAAGTACGCCCTACTGCCCTAAAACTGGTGAGAGAACAGACTATGTAAGATTATGGGCAGGTGCTTCTTATGAAAACAGAGATACCGCACCTTTTAGAGTATTGCAAAATGGAAACTTTCATGCTACAAATGCAATATTAAGTGGAATGCTCTTCGGAAGTTTGGACAACGAAGATTTAACTATAAAAGATGGGATTTTAACTATTGGTGGAGATAATACTTACTTAGATGCAAATGGGAATGTAGCTGTAATACCAGGGACAGATTTATATATAAAGTTAAGTAAGGAAGAAAGTATATTTAATACTAATGTTACATTTGGGCCCGTAGCAGATAAAAGGCTAGAGTATAATAACGAAAATAGAGTTTTATCTGTATTTGGCACAGAAGTAAATATAAATAACTCTGTAATAGTTAATAAAGATGGTAGTTTAAATGTTGGACATAAGAATATAAATGAAGTTAACAATACTTTAGTTATAGACAATCAAGGCGGTCAAGGTTCAGAAGGAGATATTAAATTTACACGTCAAGGCGGAGCTGAAAATGTTAAGGTTCTAGTAGATGGTGAAGTATCTGTAAAAGATAAAATTACTTCTAAAACTAATGGAATAGAAATGAGAGCCATGGCTGATGGTTGGGGATTTTATGCTATATAGGAGGTGTTAAGATGGCTTTAGTCACAAAGGGTACTTACGGTAGTAATCCAGCATTACAATATGAGTTATATTGTGACCAAATATACGGATCAGGGACAGAAAGAGGTGTAACTTTAACCGCATACTTAAAAGTAGCAGGTTCAACAAGCACGTCAAGATATGGTTATCCTTTAAATATTGAATTTTATATAAATGGCAAGTATAGTGGTCAAATGTGGTGTAAAGGCTCTGAAACTTGGTATGCAACAGACAATTGGAGAACATACTCTGCAAATATTTATTTTGATGTTGGTACAACTTCAAGCAAAGCAGTTACTGCAGGATTTAACACATCAAGGAGTGATGGTGGTTCTTCTTCATGGAACAGTGGAGCAGCTGGTTCGTTTACAGTAGGTTCTACAAATACACCCCCATATTGGTCAAATGGAAAATTTGAATTAAGAAATGGAAGCGCTACTGGGACACTTTTAAGTGGTATAATTCCAGAAAATATCACCGATATTTTTGCAATGTGGTCTGGCGGTTCTGATAATGAAGGAGGAGTATTAAGATACGGTCTTAACTGTACTACTGGAAATGGCTATAATACTATATATTATGATACTGGTACAAGTTATAAGCATAGTATTGGTACAGGTAATGAGGGTGTTACTTACGACTACTATGTAGATATAAGAGACGACCATGATGCATTATCTAATGACAAATTATATGCAAAAGTAACTAAAAATACATTTACTCCACACACAATATCATCTGCTGCAAATATAGAATTTAATACCGATAATGTAGTATTTACATTCAGTGGAGCTAAAAACACTTATACTGGCACAAATAGTGATGTATTTACAATGTTATTAAGTTCTAGTGATATAACTGTGTATAATCAATCAGTTAAAACTTCGCCTGTGACTTTATCAATTTATAAGAGTGGAACATTACCTACTGGACCATATATAAAATTTTCGGATTTAGTATCTAAGTTTAAGAGTAGTAGCTATAAAGGTAGTTTAACATTTGTTTTAACTACATCTAATGCATTTGGAACTAGTAAGACAAGTAGCAAGACTTTAAGTGTAAATCTTCAAATAGCTCCTAATCCAGTTACTTCGCAACAAATTTCATTAACTCAAAGTGAGAGTACTGCATATTTGACAATAGGTACTACAAGTAATAAGTATTTTATTCCAGATGGCTCAAAAGTGGTTAGGGTAAAATGGAATGCAGGTAGTGGAAAGCTTGGGGAAGATATTAAGTATGAATTATATGTTGCTTATGGAAATGGATCATGGCAAAAGGTAGCTGACCTCACGCAAGGCACTAATTATTACAATCATGTTATTCCTAAACAAACTATAAGCCAACAATTTAAGTATATGGTAAGGACAATATGTAGCTATAATACTTCTCTTTATACCGATGTAGTAACTACAGCTCAAACATTACATTTTTACAACACCCCAACTTTGACATTAGGAACTATAACTAGAACATCAACAACAGCTGACGTTCAAGTAACTGTTAAAAGTAATAGCTCTATACCTAATATAAACACAGTGGGAACTTGGAAGTGTTGTAATAAAGGAACTACCACAGCCGTATCAAATGGTAACTTAGGCCAGGCACAAACAGTTCAAGTTATAAAGGCTGTAAGCTTAACAGATGCAGGAACGTACGATTTAATTGTTACCTATAAAGACGATACTGGCTTTAGTAGCAATATATCAATATCTATAAGTATTGGGCAAAACCAATCAATATTTTATGTTAATAAGTATGGTATTGGAATTGGTGGAGCAAAAGCAGAGCAAGGAAAAGAGTTAAATGTAAAGGGCAAGATATTCACAAATGACAATGAGGTATATCATCTTGGGAATAAGCCTACATGGGATAATGTTACGAATAAGCCAAGTACATTTACACCTTCATCTCATAAACATCCAGCAATAGACGTGACAACAGATGCTACACATAGATTTGTTACAGATATACAGATTGGGAATTGGGATAATGCTTATATAGTAGAAGAATCTGCTTATAGCAATATAAACTCAAAAGCATGGGTTAAATATTCTAATGGAATAATGATAGCATATGGGAATGTATGGTTGTATGCTCCGATTTATGCAAATAATGCTTGGAATGGATTATACTATTTTTCTTGGGATAATCCTGTTAGCTACGGATGTAAATTTGTTGACTATCCAGTACCTTTTGTAAATTTTGAAAGTACAGATTCTATAGGAGCTATTGCTACAGGAGGATCATTGACTGGAATATCGAATGTGAGAATTTTTACACCGTGGCAGAACGGTAACGTCCCTGGAATATTGCATTATATAGCTATTGGAAGGTGGAAGTAATGTTAGTTTATATTAAAATAGATGATAAAGGTAAAGTTATAGAAGGGAACTCAAATTTTCTAGAAGGGGCAATAGAGTTAGATGTTGGAAAAGATATATTATTAAATATTAATAAATATATCTATAAAAATGGCGAATTTATATTAGACGAAAACTACGTTGAACCACCAAGACCTAAAACTCAATTACAAATACTTCAAGAAGAAAATGAGGAACTAAAGAGACGTCAACAGGCTACACAAGAAGCTTTAGACTATATATTAATGAGCGTGGGAGGAGGTGTATAAAATGGCAGCATATTTAGCGATGAGAATAGAAGATGGAGCTCTAGATTACAGCT
Organism: Clostridium sp.; assembly: GCA_022773025.1. Taxonomy (GTDB): domain Bacteria; phylum Bacillota; class Clostridia; order Clostridiales; family Clostridiaceae; genus Clostridium_X. The sequence goes on from JALEZF010000060.1 coordinate 16,431, forward strand.
TAGTAATAAAGAAGTTCTCTAAGTTTAAAGAAGATATAGACACTATATTAATTGCAGATGGAAAACAAGATTTAATAAAAGAGTAGACCGAAGAGGTCTTTTTTTTATTGTAATTTTTTAACAAGAATACTTAAATAAATATACCCAGTATATCTATACTGGGTAATTTTCTTAAAATATGTTATTTACAAATTCTTTTCCAAAGTTCGTTAGAGATATATATCCTTTAATAAGATCCACATATGGAAAATTTTCATTGATAGATTTAAAGGAATCTTTATCTATTAAATCAATGATACTGTCATAAATATTAGGCTCCAGTAATTCACTCGAGTGATGAATTTCTATTATTTTTAAGCGTTCAAGGTTTTCTAAAGATACATTATAGTCATCTAAAAATGATGCACCGTAATATTGTGGGCTTAAAACAATATTGGACAAATCTATTCCTGAGTAATCATGTTCGCTTTTTTGAATTCTTATTTTTAATTTTGGTATACTACTAGCTGATTTGCTAAATAATTTCTTTAGTAAGTCAGCATCAAAAACGGAAAATTGTTTGACGACTTCAACAAATGCTGGATGAACACTATTAGATGTACTAATTTTCATAGAATTAGCAATTAAATTAACATACATGTCTTTTAATTGTTCTTTATTTAGGGTATATCTAAGTGCTTCATATGCAGGTATAACGATATTAGGCTCAGGTTCTTTTAATTCTTCAATAGGCGTATCACTTAGTTTTTCTTCTAATTTAGATTTTACAGAAGCATCTATATGTTTGAACCCATAAACTGCCCAGCTTATAGGAGCTAAAAGAACATTAATAGTAGAACTTAGTGTTCCTAATGCTTTTCCTACATTTTGAGCTGTAGGTTTTGCTACATCATTATATACTTCTTTAAGTATTTCAGAACTATTTGCAACTGTGGTAGCGGCGGTATTAAGAAATTCAGATTCTAACATACACTCACCTCCTTTCAAGTTTATGGTATCATAAAAGAAGAGAGGTATTAATATGATAATGGTATTTTTGGTTATTTTAAGTTGTTTTGGACTTTGTTGGATTATACTGGGTGCTCTTGTATTAAAGTTTGGTGGTAGTATCAAAGTTATAATTAATAATCCAATAACTAAAGAAAAAGATATACTTACTAATATACGGATAGATAAATAATGAAATCATGTATCTTAAGAGATTAGCATTTGCTAGTCTCTTTTATTTTGATAAAAAAAGAGGTGGAATATGGATGAATTGTTAAAAGCAGGATTGAGTCAAGGATTAGGGTATGGCATGTTTGTGTTTTTATTACTCTATGTTCTTAAAACTACAGGTGACAGAGAGAAAAGATATCAAGATTTATTAGATAAACTAACTGCTAAATTTAATATAGTAGAAAATGTGCAGGATGATGTTAAAGAAATAAAAAGTCATTTGTTTAATAAATAAAATAAGGAGGGATTTAGATGAAAGAAAGAATTATAACAAAAATAACAAGTGCAAAATGGCTAATAGCTGTAATACTTACTATAGTATTTAGTTATTGCATTATAGTAGGAAGGGATGTAAAAGAGTTTCTTCCAATTTACTCAGGAGTAGTTATGTTCTACTTCGGAAACTCAGTTTCAAAGAAAACTAAAGTTGAGTAGTCGAAGGACTGCTCTTTATTAAATTTAAATAAGAAAGGAAGAATGTATTATGAAAATAGCAGAAAGAGGCGGACACAACTATCAAGCTACAGGAGCATCAGATATTATAAATGAGGTAACCGAAGACAGAGCTGTAAGTGCAGCTGTTAAAAAATATTTAGGGCTTGGGGGAGCATCTGTTATAGATTGCACTCCAGGTAATTGTGACGTTAATTCAGATTTAGCTTTTGGAGTTAATAAGGCCAATTCAGAAGGCGCAGATATATTCTGCTCATTTCACTTCAATAGTTACAAGCACACATCTTATGCTATGGGTTCAGAGGTATTAGTGTACAATCCATTTACCGAGGCTAATAGAGTTCTAAATGCTCTAGTTGGCTTAGGTTTCAAGAACAGAGGAGTGAAAGAAAGACCAGGACTATATGAACTTAGAAATACTAAGATGAAAGCTATGATTATAGAAACATGCTTTGTAGACTCTGAGGAAGATGTAAGACTATATAAACAATTAGGAGCTGATACAATTGGTAAAGCTATAGCAGAAGCTATATTAGGGCACGCTGTAGAAGCACCATCAACACCATCTGAACCACACACTAGACCTTATGAATATGGTATCGTTACTGCAAGTGCTCTTAATGTAAGAGACTCTATAAATGGAAAGATTTTAGGAACATTGCCTAAAGGAGCTACGGTCCATATTGACTATGTTAAAGATGGATGGGCATCTATTTTTTACGGAGAA
>JALEZF010000101.1 GCA_022773025.1 Clostridium sp.
TAATAAAAGCAACTAGAGACATGGCAAATGGAAATCTAGATGTTTTTATAAAAGAAAGTGGTTCAAAAGAGGTAATGGAGCTTGCTTCAAATATAAATAAGATAAAAACAGGTTTTAAGATTTCTATAGATGAACAGGTAAAGAATGAGAGACTGAAGAGTGAGCTTGTGGCAAACGTATCTCATGATTTAAAAACACCGCTTACTTCCATAATAAATTATACGGACCTTCTAGGAAGAGAAGAGCTTACAGAGGAGGAACGTTCAGATTATCTCAAGATATTAAACAACAAGAGTTTAAGACTTAAAGCGCTTATAGAAGACCTATTTGAAGTTTCCAAGATGAATAGTGGAAAAGTGGAACTTGAAAGGGATGAGGTTGATGTAGTGGAGCTTATTAATCAGTCAATAGGAGAACTTTCCTATATGTATGATGAGAAGAAGCTTGACTTTAGAGTGAATTCCTTTATGCAACCTATAATGTTAAAGCTTGATGGAAAGAAAATGGCCAGAGTTTTTGAAAATCTTATATCAAATGCCTTAAAATACTCTCTAGATAATACAAGAGTATATGTAGACATAGAGAAAAGAGAAGGTCAAGGAGTGCTGATATGTTTCAAAAATATATCAGCTTATGAGATGAACTTTGATGCTGACGAAATTTTTGATAGATTCAAGAGAGGAGACGCATCTAGAAATTCAAATGTTGAAGGCTCTGGACTAGGACTGGCTATTGCAAAGGGAATAGTAGAGCTTCACGGAGGAAGGATGTATATAGAAAAAGATGGTGATATGTTTAAGGTGTTCATAGAATTATCTGATGGCTAGCCATAAAGTGCTTTTACATCTTTTTAGAAAAAAATATTTTTAAAGATAGGCACATAGGTAATGACCTATAATCTTAAGCGTTTTTTAAGACATTTCACTAAAAAAGTCCTATATAATAGAAGATGTGATCAATAAATCTTTTATGCCCCCAATACATAAAAGATTACCCAAAATCCTTTAATGAAAAGAAGTCTTAGTAAAGGGCGCAAACCCCCTTTACTAAGGCTTCTTTTATAATATAATATAAATTATAGTTGTAAGAATATTATTATTTTTAAACCTTTAGGCAATACTAAACAATATGCAGATTTACATGAAATCTTACAATATATTATATATTAAGAGAAGGTGAGCCTTCTTCAAAAATTACATCGTTAGTTAGAAAGGGGAGTATATATGAATCCAGGAGAAATTTGCTGCGGATTTAGGCTTGTTGAGGAAAGAAGACTTGATGAAATATCCTCAAAAGGACTTATTTTTATTCATGAAGGCAGCGGAGCAAAACTTATAAAGATAGAAAATAAAGATGATAATAAGGTGTTTTCCATAGGTTTTAGAACGCCACCTAAGGATAGCACAGGACTTACACACATATTGGAGCATTCAGTGCTTTGTGGCTCTGACAAATTCCCTTGCAAGGAGCCTTTTGTAGAACTCTTAAAGGGATCTATGAATACATTCCTTAATGCTATGACCTTCCCAGATAAGACTATATATCCTGTAGCCAGCAGGAATACTAAGGACTTTTTTAATCTTATGGATGTCTATATGGATGCAGTGCTACATCCAAATATCTATAAGCACAAAGAGATATTTGAGCAGGAAGGATGGCATTATGAGCTTGATGGCTTAGAAGGAGAGCTTACCTATAATGGAGTTGTTTATAATGAAATGAAAGGTGCATACTCCTCACCAGAGTCAGTTCTTTACAGAAAGATAACTCAGACTTTGTTCCCAGATACACCTTATAACGAGGAGTCGGGTGGAGATCCAGACCATATACCAGAACTTAGCTATGAAAAATTCATAGACTTTCATAAAAATTATTACCACCCAAGCAACAGTTATATATTCCTATATGGGGATGGTGATACCAAAGAAGAACTGAAATTCTTAAATGATAATTATCTAAAGGATTATTCGAAGATTAATATAGACTCAAAGCTACCATCTCAAAAGCCTTTTAATAAACCTGTTGAAGTAACTATAAGTTATGGAATAGCTGAAAATGAGGATGATAAGGATAAGGCATTTTTAAATGCAAATTTTGTGGCAGACACTTCTTTTAATGAAGAAGAAAATTTAGCTATGCAGATACTAGAGTACATCCTTCTTGAAACTCCAGCATCACCTCTTAAGAAAGCTCTTATAGAAGCAGGAGTAGGAAAATCTGTTTATGGAGATTTTGATACCTCTTTAAGGCAGCCGGTTTTAAGCATTATAGCCAAGAATGGAAATGCAGACAGCAAGGAGTATTTCAAAGAAATATTGTTTGCAACCTTAAAGGAGCTAGTTGATGAGGGGATAGATAGTGAGCTCATTGAATCATCTATAAACAAGATTGAATTCAGTTTAAGAGAAGGTGATTACAAGAGCTACCCAACAGGACTTATGTACAACATAATGGCTTTGGACAGTTGGCTTCATGATGAAGATCCATTCATCGAGCTACAATTTGATAAAGCTCTAGAGAACATCAAAAAGGAATCAAAGAATAGATATTTTGAGAATTTAATAAAGAAATATATCTTAGACAATAATCACAGTTCTATAGTTGTATTGAAACCAGAAAAAGGTATATCAGAAAAGAAGGAAGCTGAGTTAAAAGAAAAGCTTAAAACTCTCAAAGCATCTTTATCCAAGGAAGAACTTAATTCTATAATGGAGTCTTCAAAGAAGCTCAAGGAGAGACAGGCAACTCCAGATACGGAAGAGGCATTGAACTCAGTACCGCTTTTATCTATAGATGACATAGATAAAAAGGCAGTTAAACTTCCTTTAGAAGAACGTAGCGAAGACGATATAAAGGTACTATTCCATGATATAGATACAAACAAGATAGCTTATATGAATTTATATTTTAGAGCGGATTCTGTTCCACAGGATCTAGTTCCTTATGCAAAACTTTTAACTACGCTTATGGGAAAGATAAGCACTACTTGCACAGATTATTCAGCCTTATCTAACAAGATAAATCTTGCTACAGGAGGTATGGGGATTTCCTTAAATACTTATGGAAAATCTGATGACTCAAAAGAGTACACTCCAATGGTTGTTGTAAAGAGTAAGACCCTTATGGATAAGATGCCTGATGCCGCAAAGCTTATCAGTGAGATAATGACAGAAACAGATTACTCTGACAAGAAGAGAGTTCTTGAAGTCATAAAGGAAACAAAGGCTTACTTTGAATCTCTAGCTCTTACAAGCGGGCATATAGTATCATTTAATAGGTCAATGGCATACTTCATGCCAAAGGGAAGATATGATGAAATAACAGGAGGTCTTGAATTCTATCATTTCTTATGTGATTTAGAAAAGAACTTCGATAAAAATTGGGATTCTATAAGCCACAACCTAGCGAAGACGTCGGATTATATCTTCAACAAGAATAATCTCCTAATAAGTTATTCATCAACTGTCGATGAATATGAAAACTTAACAAAGATTCTTCCGGACCTTACAGCTGGATTAAATAGCGAAAAGCCGAAGTATATAAAATATGATTTTCCTAAGCTTCCAGGAAAGGAAGCGCTTTTGACTCAAAGTAATGTTCAATATGTAGCAAAAGCAGGAGATTACAAAAAGGCTGGTTTCAAATATGATGGAGCTTTAGTTGTTTTAGAAACCATAGGCGGATATGATTACTTGTGGAATAATGTCCGTGTATTAGGTGGAGCCTACGGGGTAATGACAAACTTCAGACGTGATGGAAGTGTATTTATAGTTTCTTATAGGGACCCTAACCTTAAGGAAACTATAGAGATTTATGACAACATGTATGAGTATGTTAAGGATTTCTCTGCCAATGAAAGAGAAATGACAAAATACATTATAGGTGCCATAAATAAAGTTGACTATCCATTTACAAACTCTATGAAGGGCGAAGCAGCTACTTCTGAATATCTAAGAGGAATAACTCATGAGGATATTCAAAGGGAGAGGGACGAAATTCTATCTACAACTCAAGAAAAGATTCGATCCCTAAGTCCTCTTATGAAAGATGTCATGAAGCAAAACAATCTATGCGTCTTAGGAAATGAAAAGAAGCTCATGGAAAATAAAGACTTATTCAACAAAATGGTGAGAGTTATAGAATAAAAAATAATGCCCAAGAAGTTTATATAGCTTCTTGGGCTGTTTTTATTTCTCTTCCATATAATCAATAGTATTTTTAATAAATTTGAATGTCTTATATTTGTAGTAATAAAGATAAAGGAATATACACACTATAGAACCACCCACAGTACCACAGATAATATCCCACATGGTATCATTGAGACTATTATTTTGAGCAGTTAAGCCGAATAGTGAATCTGTTGTGAACTCCCATATTTCCCACATACCAGCGGATGCAATAGAAAATATTAGGATAAAGGCTATAATTACAGCAGGTGCAAGCTTCGTTCCTTTAGAATTCAAGGACCAAAGGATTACCATTCCCACCAAGGCTAGTAATAAACCGGAAGTAAGATGAAGGAATTTATCCCAGTGAGGAATTCCGTAGAAAAAGAAGGTTTTCCCTAATGTCATAGATAAGAATATAAATATATATATGCCTATAGGTATTATAGGGGGAACTTTAACTCTACATAGTTTTAGAAATATTTCTACAGCTATAATACATCCAAGAGTTAGAGCTGCACAGCTTATATAATGATAGCTAGCGGATATAATACCATATCCTAAGATCAATATTGTGATGATAATTAATAGATTTCTATATTTTTTTTCCATAACTAAACCCAAAGATATGAAAATCTTTATGTCCTTTCCTTTAAGTTTTTAAATAACTTCTAAATTATAATTTAAAGATATCAATAAAGTATGTCATATACTGAGTATAAATGATTATTTATTGAAATTCTACAGAAATTTTTGATTGATCAACGTTACATAAAGTCGATATTATGGATTTTAAGGAGGAAGTGCTCTTCTCTTTTGCCTTATCCATATTTTCTGTTTCTGAAAGCTTTTCCTTCATACGAGTTTTGATGTGGCTTAGTATAACGTCGTATTCAGCAGGAGATAGAGTTATGTCTCCAACTCTTAATATACCCATTTCTGGCGATTCGTATAATGTTTTGTTTTCATCTATCACTATATCTTTTATGAAGGGGGTAGGAACTGTTATAGTCATGACATTATTTATTTTATCTTCTTTAATAGAGTCCGTATCCAAAGAGGACAAATCTATGGAATAAATACCTCGTCCGTAAAAATGTATTGTCTGAAGCTTTTTAAAGATTTCAAACTGTCCCCAGCTGGCATTAAGAGTTATGGTTTCTTCTAGTTCTGTTTCCATGGTTATTAAAGACTGCTTGTCCTTGATGTCTTTTATCAAGGTTTCTTTTGATATGAATTTTCCGGAATCCTTGCTTACATCAGCAACTATCCATGGGTCATTCTGACTTTTTGATGTATGAGATACTTTATATCCAAGGTAAGCCAAAGCTAATGTAAAGGTAAGTACAGTTATAGAGAGAAATATAAATTTTCTTTTTTTTATCTTTATCATATAAAATACTCCTTAAAATATTGATAGAATAGCTCAAGATATAATGTCTAAAAAATTATATGATAGAGTTAATGAAAGTATGTCAATTTATGCATTTTTAAGGTTATAATGTATAGTATCAGTATTAGTAAAATCTAGGGGCGATAGCATGAGTAGTAATTTTTTTATGGAACAAGCACAAGGATTCAACAATGAATATATAATCAAGGACAATATAGGTATAACTCTAGGGAGACTCTTCATATTGGAGCTTGATAGAGAAAGAAAAACTATAATAACGAGGCTTAGGTTTTATAAAGATTTAGAGTTTGAAACTTTAAAGCTCATAATAGAGCATATAAGCGGAAAGCTTATCAAATCTAATAATCTCTACAAAATTAATATTATAGTAGATGAAACTTTAGACACAAAGGCTTTTGGAGATCTTGGATTTTCCATAGAGGGAATTATAAAAGGTGCTTCTGTCTTTGGAGTAACTGCAAAGAACGAGTATATTTTAGGGGTCAGCTCTCAAAGGTTTAACAGTAGAGGAATTGTGAATGGATCAGTTCTAAGAGGGGCTAGGATTCAGCTTAAAGTTCTTACTCCAGAGTATAGCAAAGAGCTTTTAGACTATTATATAAGAAATAAAATTTATTTATGTGCCTATGAACCAACTCGTGATGAAAGCTTTTACACCTTAGAGGAGCAAAGGAGTATTTTAGAGGAGAATTACACTCAATATTTAAATGGAGATAGCGTAAATATGGGAATCTTCAAGGATGATGTTCTTATAGGAAAGATTCAGCTTTCAAATATAGTTCAAGGTATTTTCAAAAATGGAGTTCTTGGATACTCCTTAGATCAAAGCCAGCAGGGTCATGGATATATGAAGGAAGCTGTAGATCTTATGACTACATATGCTTTTGATACGCTAAACCTTCACAGAGTAGAGGCTTCAACTCTAAAAGACAATATAAAATCTCAAAAGGTCTTAGACAGATGTGGTTTCCAAAAGCTTGGAATCAATGAAAAATATCTGTACATACATGGAGCATGGCAGGACCATATAACCTTCTATAAGGTTAAAGAGATATAGTATAGGATATGGGTATGTAATAAATATTTTAAAAGATTAGTATAGATAGTGTTAGCCCTTATCTAGCAAGGCATAAAGTCTAAACTAGATAGGAGCTTTAATTGTATTTTTATGAAAATGAGAAAAAAGTTGAAAAATAGTGTTGACAAAAAATACGTGACGGGTTATACTGATTAAGTCGCTTGGGTGCGACGAGGTCTTTGAAAATTAAACAGAGTAAGAAAAGTAAGTTTAGAAATAAATTTAGACCAGCAATTCTAAAAGAGTAAAAAGCTTGGATACAAACTTTTTAAATTGAGAGTTTGATCCTGGCTCAGGATGAACGCTGG
>JALEZF010000019.1 GCA_022773025.1 Clostridium sp.
TGGCAGATGCCATGACAATGCAAGGTGTGAAAGTATGTGGGCTAGAATGAAGGAAGAACTACTTTATGGTCGTTACAATACTAAAGAAATGACTGTTGAAGAACTTAAGATTCTTATATGGCGCTATTTCATCAGTTACTGGAACAACAGGAGGATTTGTTCTGCCAATGGTGGTCTTCCTCCTATGGTTAAGAGACAGAGATACTATGAATCTCTAAACATAGCTGCTTAATAAGAAATTATGCGAGAAAAAACTGTCAAGTAATATTGACAATATCATTATTTAAGACTAAATTTTTCGGTGGGTAAAGTATAGTCCTATAAAAAATTATAGTTTACTTATTTTTTCCCATATAACTTCCTTACAATGCGGACACTTTTTGGGGATAAGTAAATTGCTGTTTTCATATTGAATTAAAGTTATTTTCTTATCTCTACGATCACAAATATCCTTGACCGATTTATTTATAAGACTACTGCCTTCTCCACCTAAATATCCTAAAGTTGTTTTATACCATGGAAATTTACCTTTACATTTAGGACATTTCCATAGAAATATAAAAATATATTCAAGAAAAAAAGATACGAAAAACATTAAAAAACTTACCCCAAATGTTACTAAATAAATAAGTCTAACATAATTCAGTATATTCTCATTTAATAAATAACCTGGTATATTCTCCTTTAATAAAATATCAATAACCCCTATAACAACCGAAAAACAACATATATATGGCAAGATACGAAATATCTTTTTAATCAATATGCTTAACTTAACAAATAAATCCAAATTTTTATATATAAGTTTTACTTTTGGTCTTTGCATATACACCCTCCTAAATTCAAATTGTAATATATTGCCTTTTACTATAGTATATCATTAGAAAAATGAGTAGTCATTATTTTTCTGCTGTCTATCAGAATATTTTTTATCCCATACATTATCAAGAGTGCAAGCATTGCTTACGCAACAAGCTCTTGACAATCCATGTTCTAAAAAATGTTAGATAATCAAGCAGAAAAAGGACACTTTATGCTATGTTACAGCAACAAAAAGACATCTCATATCTTGTGTGAAATGCCATTTTGCTTTTTTTATGTTATTTTCTTTGTCGTATCAAGGTTCTTTCAATCGTAGTAAATTAGTGGTAAATTTCTTTTGTATTTTCATTCATATTGCTTAAAGTCCCTGTATTTATGCAGATAATCAGATTTTTAATCTTTTTTTCAAACTAATAACGAAGTGAAACCATTTTAATTTTATCCTGCTGTAACTGGTCCTCTGCCCTCACGTGAAAATACAGCCATATCCATGTGCATAACCACCAAAAGAACCCATTCCATTTCTAATTGCGAATCTATTGTTTCGATTGCATATACTGAAGTGTTAGAAATTTTTTCGATTTTTGCAACACATTGATGTGTTACATTCTCTATTGTCCATGAATATTTTTTTAGGGGACGGATAAAATCCGTATTCCCTTGACAACAAAAATATTTTTTACCATTGATAACAAAAAAATCACGTTCATTTTTGTTTTTTGAAAAGCCATAAAAACATGCTTTACCAACTTCCTCATTATCTTTGTATATTTTGTATTTTAATTGCAAGAAGAAAGCTTTAACTGTATTAGCGATAGGGATGTAATCTAACACTCTGTAATTTCTATTTATTTGTTTCCATTCCCATGTGTGTTCATCTACTATTTTCCATTCAAATCGTTCTGTCGTATCTCGATAATTTGTATAACCTACTAATTGAGGTTTTTCTCGCACATAAAAGAGATGTTCATACTTTCGTCTTTTCTTTTCTTCTTTTCTTATTAGAGTGTACATTTTTTCCCTGCTTTCTAAAATCAAATAAACTTTAACAATGATTACTTTATACTATATCATTCAGAAAATGAAATGTCATTCTTTTTCTGTTATTCAATAAATTTATTGCTAATAGAGTGAAAACACACTATTTCAAGTGCAAATCTTTTATATGTTAATAATTTCTACAAGCATGTAAACACAGGCTATTCCTTAATATCCTTTTGTTTGGGAAACTCCCTTTTCCCATTTGTTGACGGCAGGCGTGGAAACGCTCAGGTAATTTGCAATCTGCTCTTGAGTCAGGCCGGCAGCCTTTCTGTATTTCTTGATTTGTTTGTTGATCTGCATATTATCCACCTCCTTATGCCTCAATTATAATCCAGCAAGGGCAGATTTCCTATTGTGCATTTGTTTAATTATAAGGTTATTTTATTAACTTGTGGTTAAATAATGCCGTGGAATTGGAATAGCAAAGCTTGCTGTCTGTTCTTTGTTATCTGCTTCTTTACCGTACACAAGCATTATCTGGTGGAATGAAACAAAGAGTATCTATTGTAAGAGCATTATCCTATGATGCACCATTATTACTAATGGATGAACCATTTGGAGCTTTAGATGTACTTACAAGAGATCATTTAAATGAAGAGCTTCTAAAAATATGGAGCAAAACAAATAAGACAATAATTTTCGTAACTCATGGAATTGAAGAAGGGACTTTCTTGTCAGACAGAGTTATTGTAATGTCATCAAGACCTGGAACTATCAAGGAAATCGTTGACATTGACCTACCAAGACCAAGAGGAGAAGCTACAAGAAATGACCATCGCTTTTCTGAATACAATAAGTACTTGAGGGGGATTATTGGGTGAAGAATAGAACGAAATTAAAAAAAGTAGCAGTCTCTATTGGTGAATATGCACTTTCAATTATTTACTACAGGAATGGTTTGGCCACATTTATGGACCACAACCTATGAAATTGTAAATATTATGGAAAACAGATTGCTTTGCTGGCATGAGTCTAAAAAAGTATAAGGAGAATGTTTGTGAAATATACATCAGCATCAACGCCGGAGATGAATGGCAAAATGCCACATATCCTGTGTACAAAAGAAGATATAGGTGAAATAGTATTACTGCCTGGAGACCCAGGAAGAGTAGAGAGGTAGTTGATTCCTTAAAGAAGGCCTGCGAAGAGTTGAATGAGGAATATTCTATTGGCATTTGTGAATCTGTTGGATCTTTTTATCACGGGCAAGGAAGAAGGACTCCATTGGATAAGGAGTATGATGAGAATAGTGAGTTAGAGCGTTTCTCAAGACTTAATATACTGAATCTTGAGATGGAAGTGGAAACAATCTTTACTCTTGCATTAATCCATGAAGTATTAGCTGGAAGTATATGCGAGGTTCATTGCAACCGTATTACTGACCAGTGGTTAGTGGATAATTATAATGCGCAAGTTAATATGTGCAAGGCGGCACTAGAAGGTGCCTATAATTTGAAGCGTTTATATTTATGATTTATATTTTATTTTGATTTTATTGGAGGAAAGTACTATGAAAAAGAAGATTTTAGCTGGTTTAATGAGCTTAGTAATGGCTACAGCTGTTTTAGCAGGCTGTGGAACGTAAAAAGAAAGCGACAAGGGTTCTGATGAAAAGAGTATGACAAACGTATCTATACAAATAGATGGTTCAGCAGTGCCATACTATGCACCACTTTTCATACTTTGGATGGGGACTTGGAATTGAATCTAAAGCAGTATTAGTTGTACTAGTAGTATCTTTCCCTATTATGATTAATGAAGTGTCAGCATATAATCTAATGAAGGTATTAAAGGCTAGTAAATGGCAGGTATTTAGACATATTGAAGTTCCATGCTCTGTTGAGATGATGATTTCCGGTATTAAGCTTGCACTTACACAAGCTATGACAGGAGCTGTAATCGGTGAAATGATAGGAGCTAAAGCGGGACTGGGATATCTATTAACTTTAGGAAGTGAAACCTATGACATAAAGCTTATTTTAAATGCAGTTATCTTATTAAGTGTAATAGGTCTAGCCTTGTATTTAATTTCAAGTTATGTAGAAAGGAAGGCACTTTACTGGAAGACTATAGATAAGAGTGTAGTTGGTTAAGTACCTTATAAAAAGCCTAAAAATCTTTAATATTTAATATTTAAAATAAAGAAATACCACCAGAAATCTCGTGATTTGAGAAAGCTGGTGGTTTTTTTATGTGTTTTAAAATTTTTATTATAATTATTAACACAATGAGAACAATGTTTTTAATGGATTTATTATATCTTGTTAGGGGGGGCGTAGTAGATATGTACTTTGGAGACTTTGCAACAACTATGTCAACATTAATGGTTTGCATAGCTACTACATATATAATTTATACAATAATAAAACAAAAGCAAACTGAGTATTGGGGAAGAAGAATTGTGTTAATTGCATTGTTTGGCTTGATTATTTGTTGTTTTGTGGCCACAAGAGATAGTTATAATCTATCGGTTCAATCAATATTTGATACAACGGTTTCAGAGGGTGTTTTTGCACTTAATAGCATCTAGTCAAAATTGTGCTGTGCCGGGGGAGTGGTGATTGCAATATCTTCCATTTCGAGTGTTTTTGTTAAAAATCAAAAATATAGACAGACAATGTTTTGGATCATTAGTGTGATAATTATTTTGAAGACATTAATTATTGAAAGTTCAAGGTGGGTGATGTAGTATATGAAAATAGTAGTTATCAATGGTCAAAAACACAAAGGTAGCACCTACAATATCGGGAAACTATTGATCGACAATATTTCCTGTGACAAGGATGTTAGCGAGTTTTTCCTACCCAAGGACCTTAACCATTTCTGTGAAGGATGTTATGCTTGCATTGAAGATGAAACAAAATGCCCATACTATAAACAAAAGAGTGTTATAATGCAAAAAATTGAACAAGCAGATTTACTCGTTTTTACAACACCAAACTATTGTATGGCACTTTCTGCACCAATGAAAGCTTTTATGTAACCTTTACCTATTGGTTTTCCCTTAAGCCTAGAGAGTGTATGTTCAGCAAAAAAGCAGTTGTTATTTCAACTACAGCAGGTATGGGTGCAAAGAAGGCAATTAAACCTGTTGCAAGAACATTATTTTATTGGGGAGTTCCTTGGATAAAGGATTATGGAATAAGCGTACAGGAATGAATTGGAACGGTGTTTCGCAAAATAAGAAAATAAAAATTCAAAAGGATATGAAAAAACTAGCCTAAATACTCTCTAATGAAACAGCTCCATTTGTTTCAATTAAAACAAAATTTATGTTTAATATAATGGCAAATATGCAGAAAGCGAACTTTGGTAGCAGTCCTACTGAGAAAAAATACTGGGAAGATCGTGGCTGGCTTGGAAAGGAGCGTCCATGGAAAATAAAATGACAACTAAGGAGAAAAGAATATTTGAATCGCTGAATTTATTTTCAATCTATGGCTATGATGGTGTGTCTATGCGTGAAATTGCTGCGGCAGTTGGAATAAAAGGAGCATCACTCTACAGTCATTTTAAAGGAAAAGAAGATATTTTTAATGGCATTTTTAGCGAAATGATTAAACAATATGATAATGCCATAGTTATGATGAATATCCCAATAGAAGAAAACGAGCAAACAATTATGGCTTATCACAATGCAGATGAGAGTCGACTTCTACAAATGGCAGAAGGGGTTTTTGATTTTTTTACCCAAAATGAATTCACGGTAATGTTCAGAAAATTACTTATTACGGAGCAGCATAAATCCTTTATTGCTGCAAAACATTTTAAAGAATATATTTGGAGTCACCTATTTTGTTTCAAAGCCAAATATTTAGGAGTTTACAAGAAAACGGGGATTTTCAAAACTATGATGCAGAGATAATGGCATTACATTTTTACAGCCCAGTTTACTATATTTTAAGTAAATTTGATTTAGGATATCCTTATGAGGAATGTTTAGATCAACTAAAGAAACACGTTCATTACTTTTGCAAGATGTATCAAAAATAGTAATGAAATTAAAAGTGTTACAAGAACTCTGAATAAAAGTTGACAAGAAACCTGTGTCAGCATTACTCTAATAGTGAGAATATTAAGAATGAGAGATGTATTTATATATGTCTCTCATTTAATATATAAAAACTAGGGGGTTTTCTAATGTACAATTTTGATAAGTTACTTAATAGAAAAGATACTGACTGTGTGAAGTGGGATGAGTTAGAGTCTGTTTTTGGGAATAGCGATCTTCTTCCATATTGGGTAGCAGATATGGATTTTGAGGTGCTTCCAGAACTAAAAGAAGCTATAGTAAAACGTGCTGAGCATCCTACATATGGTTATACATTTCCTAATGAAGATTACTATAATAATTTCATTAAGTGGAACAAAGAAAGAAATGATTTTCACATAGAAAAGGATGATATAATAAGCGTCCCAGGGGTAGTAACAGCCACCAGCTTTGTAATTTACGCTTTTACACAAAAAGGGGACAAGGTTCTTTTAAACACTCCTATATATAATCCATTCTTTGATGTTATAAAAGCTCACAACCGTGAACTAGTGACATCAAAGCTTATATTAAATGGTGATAGATATGAGATAGACTGGGAGGATTTTGAGAGCAAGTTAAAGGATGGGGTAAAGCTGTTCATCCTTTGCAGTCCATACAATCCTGTAGGAAGGGTTTGGACTAGAGAAGAACTTGAAAGAGTAGTTAAGCTATGCAAAGAGAATAATGTACTAATATTCTCAGATGAAATACATTCAGACTTAGTTTTCCCAGGACATAAGCATATACCAACTTTAAGCATATCAAAGGATGCTGAGAAGATAACTATAAGTGCTATGGCTCCAAGTAAAACTTTTAATATAGCAGGATTAAAATCCTCTATGATAATTGTGAAAGACGCGAGGCTTAGAGAAGAGCTAAGTGAAGCTATAGAAGCTTTTCATTTAGGAGTTGGTTTATTTGGCTACAAGGCTACAGAGGTGGCTTATGGTTATGGTGGAAAGTGGGCTGATGAACTTGTAGAGTACCTTTATGAAAATGCAAAGTTCGTGGTAGACTTTTTTGAGAAGAACATGCCTAAGGTTAAAGCTTATGTTCCAGATGGAACTTACCTTATGTGGATAGACTTTTCAGCTTATGATTTAACTCAAGAGGAACTCATAGAAAAGCTTAAAGGTAAAGCTAGAGTGGCACTAAATAATGGACAAAATTACGGTGAGGAAGATGGCAATGGGTTTATGAGATTAAATATAGGAACTACCCGTGAACTTCTTCAAATAGGATTAAATAGGATTAAGGAAGCCTTTGAAGAATAAATATATCATAAATGGAAATAGAGCCATGTAGAGAATTATGGCTCTTTTTCTATTTATCTATGATAAAATAACAAAGAAATAAGACTTTATTTGCACGATTATATTAAAATCGTAATTATAAAAGTAATATGGTGATAAAATATCAATAAATGAGCCTTGTTTATGATAATTACTTGAAAATGTATGAAAATCATGGTAATATGGATATGTGATTTTACGAGGAGAGATTTTTTATGACATACTTATCTAATGAAAAAAACATAAAAGTTAATATAGAGTTTTTTAGCTTTAGCTTTTTTAGATAGGTTTGTGTTTATGAAATTGAAATGAGTTCTTCATAGATACAAACCGAAATGTACAGGTTTTGTATCTATGATAGCTAAGGTTTAATCATTATGTATTTTTTAGCTACATAGATTGCTATGTGGCTTTTGTTATGTTTTATATTAAAAGTCATGTGGCGCGCGCTATGTGGCTTTTATTTTTTTACTAAGGGGGAAATTACAAAATGAAAGAAGAAAAACAAAGAGAAAAATTTTCAGGAAGTTTAGGATTCGTATTAGCATGTGTAGGTGCAGCTATAGGTTTAGGTAATGTGTGGTTATTTCCATATAGACTTGGACAGTGTGGAGGAGCGGCCTTTTTAATACCATACTTCATATTTGTATTTGTACTTGGAATTGCAGGAGTAGCTATGGAGATGGCTTTTGGAAGAGCTAATGGAACCGGCTCTATGACTGGAATAAAGAAGGCATTTAAAGAAAAGGGTATAAAAGGTGGAAAGATTATAGGTTCTATACCAACCTTAGGACTTGGAGCTATATTTTTATTTTACGCTATTGTTGTTGGATGGGTATTAAAATATTTTGTTATCAGCCTTACAGGAAAGATTGAAACTATAAATCCAGCTGAATATTTTAATAGTTTCGCAGGAAGCCCAGAAACTATAATTTGGCATGGAATTGCGGTAATACTTACTTTAATTGTAATACTTTTAGGAGTAACAAAGGGAATTGAAAAGATAAGCAAGATTATAATGCCATGTCTTTTTATAATATTTATCCTTTTAGCAGTTAGATCCCTTACTTTAGATGGAGCATCAGCAGGAGTTATGTACCTTTTAAAACCAAGATGGGAGCTTTTACTCAATGCTCAAACCTGGGTAATGGCACTTGGTCAAGCGTTTTTTACTGTATCACTTACAGGTTGTGCCCTTGTAACTTACGGAAGCTACACAGATAAAAAAGTAGACCTAGTATCAGCAGCAGTGCAGACAGCAGTGTTTGACACGTTAGCAGCATTACTTGCAGCTTTTATAATAATTCCAGCAGCCTTTGCTTATGGTTTAGATCCAGCGGCAGGACCAGCGTTATTATTTATCACAGTGCCAAGCATATTCCAAGCAATGCCTATGGGAACTATACTAAGCGCATTATTCTTCCTTGGAATAATCTTTGCTTCAATATCTTCCTGTCTTGTAATGCTAGAAGGACCTGTTGAAGCTCTTATGAGTGAGGCAAAGATGGACAGAAAGAAAGCAGCGGTTTTGACATCTATAGTATTTTTCATTTTAGCAATACCTATGGATCTTAGCATGAACCTATTTGGAAGTTTTTCAGATTTCATAACTATAGTGATAACTCCTCTTGGCTCATTGCTTGTGGCTATAACTTATTTCTGGATACTTAATCCAAAGGATGCATTAATGGAAATCAATGTGGGAGCAAAGAAGCCACTAGGAAAGTACTATGTACCACTTGTGAAGTATGGATATACTTTTATAACAATAGCCGTAATCATACTTGGAGTGGTTTATGGGGGAATAGGCTAAAGTTAGTCATAATATAACAAAATATCTTGAAAGTTAGACAATTTATGCTATAATAGCAAATGGTGGTATTCTTTTTTGAAACTACACGTTTGGTGTTAATAGTTTAAGTATAAAAATCATATTTTTTCAAGGCGTATGTCCACTTCTTTGAAGGGGCAATAAATGCATTGGAAGAAGGCGTTCTTAGTGTTATCTTTATTAAGTGCGCTTAAAAACAACTAAATATAAATGATACTGCCATGGTTTTTTTGCCCATGGCTTTTTTTTAAGACTTCTATCAAAAAAGAATATTTCTACTACCAGAAGAAAGAAGGAGATTTTAAATGAAAGTATCAAAAACAGTGGATGAAGTGCGTCTAACCACGAAACAGTGGAGAGCACAGGGGTATACCGTAGGACTTGTACCTACAATGGGATACCTACATGAAGGTCATGGAAGCCTTATTGAAAGGTGCAGAAAAGAAAACGACAAAGTAGTTGTTTCTATTTTTGTAAATCCTACTCAATTTGGTGAAAATGAAGACCTTGGAGCTTATCCAAGAGATTTTGAAAGGGACAAGGATCTTTGTGAGAAACTTGGATGCGATCTTATATTTCATCCAGAACCAAGTGAAATGTATGTAGATTCCAAAACTTATGTGAACATAAGTGGACTTAGTGACCATCTTTGTGGAAAGTCCCGCCCAGTTCATTTTAAGGGAGTTTGCACAGTGGTTTCGAAATTATTTAACATAGTAAATCCACACAAGGCTTACTTTGGTGAAAAGGATGCCCAGCAGCTTGCTATAATTAAAAAAATGGTTAAGGACCTGAATTTTGATGTAAATGTAGTTGGATGTCCAATAGTAAGAGAAGAAGATGGACTTGCAAAGTCATCTAGGAATGCCTATCTAAGTGAAGAGGAAAGAAAGTCAGCCTTATGCCTTTCGAGAGCTATAAAGAAAGGACAAGAGGTTATAAGAAATTCTAAAGAAGCTTCTGAAGTCGTAGATGCCATGAAGGCTGTAGTAAATGAAGAAGAAGGGGCAAGGATAGACTACATTGAAGTGGTTGATGCCATGACAATGGAGCCCGTTTCTGAAATAAAGGGAAATGTCCTTACAGCTATGGCAGTTTATATTGGAAAGACAAGACTTATAGATAACTTTACTTGGGAGGTACAATAGTATGTTTATTAATAAATTAAAAGGCAAGATACACAGAGCAACAGTTAAGCAAGCGGAGCTTGATTACGTAGGAAGTATAACGGTAGATGAGGACTTATTAGAGGCTGCTGGAATTCAAGAATATGAAGAAGTACAGATAGTTGATATAAATAATGGACAGCGTTTTTCAACTTACACCATCTGTGGGGAGAGAGGAAGTGGACTTATTTGCCTAAATGGAGCTGCAGCAAGATGCGTAGCTGTCAATGACAAGATAATAATAATGAGCTACGCTGCTATGGAGCCAGAGGAAGCAAAGAACTTCAAACCTAATGTAGTTTTTGTTGATGATGACAATAAGATAAGCCATGTACGTCATTATGAAAAACATGGTCAGCTTAAATAGGAGCGGTGTAAGTGTAATGGAAAAGATGAAAAGAATAAGTGGATTTCTTTCAGGAAATATAGGGATTATAGTTATTGCATTTTCTATAATAGCCTTTTTTATTCCAACAGCATTTATATGGGCAACACCATATACATCATTTCTTCTAGGAGTAGCTATGTTTGGTATGGGACTTACTATAAAGATTGAGGATTTTAAGTTTATATTTAAACATCCAAAGGACATGCTTATAGGTTGTTTAGCTCAATTTTTGATAATGCCAGTTACAGCTTATGCTTTAGCTAGGATTTTCAACCTCCCACCTGACCTTGCCATAGGGGTTATCCTTGTGGGATGTTGTCCTGGAGGAACAGCCAGCAATGTAATAACTCACATTGCAAAGGGGGACACAAATCTTTCAGTTGGAATGACTACTGTCTCAACGCTTATTGCACCAATAATTACTCCAATGCTTGTTTATCTCTTAGGTGGGCAGTGGGTTAAAGTTTCAGCGCTATCAATGATGACTTCTACAATAAAGGTTGTATTAGTTCCTATTTTACTTGGAATAATTGTTCACAAGGTATTGGGAAACAAAACAGAAAAGATATCAGATGTGATGCCTGCTGTATCAGTGGTGGCAATAGTTCTTATCATATGTGGAATAGTAGGAAAAAATGCATCTAGCCTTGTAACATGTGGAATAGCAGTTGGAATAGTTGTTATGCTTCACAACAGTTTTGGACTTTTGCTCGGTTTTATGGTATCAAAAGTGCTCAGATTAGATACTAAAAAGTCAACGGCAATCGCCATAGAAGTTGGAATGCAAAACAGCGGTCTTGCAGTATCATTAGCAGCTACAAATTTTGCAATGAATCCTCTTGCAGCAGTGCCAGGAGCTATATTCAGTGTGTGGCACAATATATCGGGAGCTATTTTTGCCTCATATATGAAGAAGAAAAATGACAATTAATATTTTAAGGGATTGCCTAAGGCAGTCCTTTTTTTAGTTAATAAATAAAAAATTTAATTTATATGGAGCGGTTTTAGCTTTTAATGCGTCTAATATATATGGAGTTTAAATTAATAATAATTTAGGAGGGAAAATGGAGCTAATATCATTGGATTGTCAGAGAAAAAAGTCATATGTGGTAAAAGCTAAAAACGGTGATATGAGAACACTTTTATATCTTGTAAATGAAAATAGATTAGATATTTATAAAGTAGCAAAAGGAATACTTAATAGTGAAGATGATGTTGAGGATGCAATACAAAACACCGTTATAAAAGTTTTTGAGAACATTAAAACTTTGAAGCAAGACGAATTCTTTGAAACATGGATGATAAGGATATTAATAAACGAATGTAATAACATTATGAGGAAAAACAAAAGAGTATTGCAATTTCAAGAAAGTCTAGTAGTGGAAAACTATGATGATATATATGAAAAATTAGATTTGATTAATGCCATAGCCTCTTTAAATAATGAACTTAAAATTATAACAAGGCTATACTACTTTGAAGATATGAGCACTGTAGAAATTGCCAAGATACTTAATATTCCAGAGGGAACGGTTAGGTCAAGATTAGCTAGAGCACGAGAAAAACTAAAGAAACAAATGATCGAAAGAAATGAAATTGAATTTGCACATGAGATAGTTAAAGAAAAAGGGATATGCATATGATAGTAAAATTAGAAGAGCATAAGAGTGTTTGAAATGATATCTATTTTTAGGAAGAGTGATTAAAAAAGAGCTGTTATAGATGGACTATCCACATAAACTAGATTTATTAGGTCTAATTTATGGGAGCAGTTCAATGTGGCAGCTCTTTTTAATAAAAACATATAATTAATCTAATACTATAGATATTATCCACATTTCAAGAGAAGATTCAATACTAGTTCCAATAATCTGTGGACAACTCCTGCACATCTCCTGTATATTGATTTACCACGAAGTATTTATAGTTTCCATCTATATTGATTTTATAATAATATATTCTGCTGTTATCTAGGATACGATTTGAAAGTTTAGATGAAGGGATTGTACTAAGTGAGAAGTCCATGGAGATGAATTCTATATTTTCTTTAGCTGGGAGCTGGCTTACTATAAGATTTTTTCCTTCGGTGTAAGTATATTGTGGTACTCTCATTATAAAGACGAAAAACACAAATAGTATTATGAGAATAGTAATAGGTGCAAATCTTGAAATAGAATCTTGATTTCGAATAAGGTGTGCGATGAAGAATAGCTGAACAATGCATACTGGAATTAAACATTCTATATCATAGACACCTTTATAACCTATGATTATTAGACATATTAATATAATCTCTAAGGATAGCATTATGATATTTGAATAAAAGAAGATTTTATTATTTCTGTTAGTGAATTTTATCATAGTTAGTTCACCTCTTTGCTAACTAATTTCTTGTTTATATTCAAAACCAAATTTAGCACTATTATAGAAAGTATCTCCGTAGAGATAAGACTCATAAATAGTCTGCAATGTTCAGCATTATATCTTATAAGAATGCGAATTACAAAGTATAATGCTGCACCAATTATTACAGAGATAATAACATTCTTTTTAGGAACTAAATGAGAGTATTGTTTATCGCATATTATATAGAAAAATTCTAGCAAAAAGATTAAGGAAAAAAGTAGTTTTGAAACATATGAAAGATTGAACATAAAATCTTCATTTGGCAAAGTAACTTTTATTTCACTTAGCAAATCTAAATATTCTCTAGTCAAAGGCTTAAAAGAAGAATCTAAGATTATTATGTCATGATAGCGAGTTAGTACGACTATGAACAAGAGGTTGAATAGCAGGATGGAAATTAAATAAAATGATGAGAGTCGATATTTCTTCATGATACCTCCTTAATATTTTATATAAAATTCAATTATGGATGGTTCAATTCTATACAAATTCCTTTGTAGTAGATAATTACTACATCTTTAAAATATAAGCGAATAAACTCTATAAAGGATATACAGTATATTAAGAACTAAAAACACTATAGTTGCCTTACAAAATATACGTGTTAATGGTTTTGCATTAGTATCTTTTTTTAATGAAAAATACAATGACACAGTATAAATTACAAATACGGGAATGAAGAGAAGATATCTAATAGTATTTCCTATATTGGTTGTTGGTGAAGATAAAACAAGTGCTGCTGCAAATAAAGTTGTAATTCCCCAATAGTTATCATGAAAAAATTTTTTTATTTTCATATAGCCTCCTCCTAGTTTATAATAAAAAATATTATTACAAATTAATTATACCATATTTTGTAATTGTGCTGATGTTTCTAACTACACATTAAGGAAGAATTTTTATAGATTAAAGTAGAAAATATATAACCAATTAAAGAACCAAAAACATTTAATAGTATGTCATCAATATCAAAGGAACCTATTGCTATTAATAATTGAATTACTTCAAATAATAAACTAACTGAAAAAGATGTTAATATGATTTTTGGGAGTTTACGCATTTTTTTAAAAATTATCGGAAGTAGAAAGCCTAAAGGTATAAAGGCTACTATATTACCGAGTATATTCGCTATGGCAATTCTAAAGCCTTCATTACCTAAGATATAATATATAATTGTTTTAAATGGTATGAAATTGCTTCCTTGTAATCTTACAGCTAATGTAGCATTAGGATTATTCATCATTGAAGTTATCATTGATAAGGGATACTTAAATAATATTACCTTAATTAATAATATAAAATATATAACAAACAATATCCAAAGCATGTATTTCATTATTTTTTTAGAATCCATCGAGCATTCCTCCATTTATATTTTAATAATATTAATTAGCACATAGCTACATTTATCCTATAACTCAAAATATTTATTTTGCAAAAGTAATATTTGAAAAAAATATATATTACTTTATTAAGTAAATGATATCATATTTCTATTATATTTGTGATACTATAATTATTAATACTGTATTGAAGAAGGGGGGAAGCTCTATGTGTGCAGAAAATAATAAGAACGTATTTTATTACGATAGTCCTATAGGAAAGCTAGGAGTTTGTGAAGATAATGGAGAAATTACTCATGTCTTGTTTGAAAATGAGAAGTGTCCTGAAGGCTATATAGAGAAAGAAACGGAAATTTTAAAGGAAGCAGGAGAGGCTTTAAGTCAGTATTTCCAAGGAAATAAGAAGACTTTTACTTTGCCTCTTAATCCTTATGGAACAGAATTTATGAAAAAAGTATGGAAAAGTTTAGAGAGAATTCCTTATGGAGAAACTCGAAGTTACAAAGAAATTGCAGAATCTATAGGAAATCCTAAAGGTTACAGGGCTGTTGGAAATGCTAATAATAAAAATCCAATACCTATTTTTATTCCATGTCATAGAGTTGTAGGAGCAAACGGAAAATTAGTTGGATATGCAGGCGGTATTGAGGTAAAGAAGTTTTTGTTGGATATTGAAATGAATAATAAATAGAAGTGCTTATAAAAAATGATAATTTTGTAAATTGATTATGGTTTAAATATGAGGTTATACTGTATAATGAAAAGGAATACAAAGGAAAGGGATTGATCACATGAAAAAGAGAATCACAGCTTTACTAACAGTTATGATATTAGCAATAGCTATGGTTGGATGTTCATCAACCTCAAAGAAGGAAGAACAAAAGAATGTACCTACAGCAGATATTGTAAACAAGGTAAAGGAAAAAATCGAAATGAGAGCTTTAGGAGCTGCAGATGATACTATGGTGAAGGACATGTTCCATATAAACATGGACGATGTTGAAGAGCTAACCATAGAAAGAGGAATGATAAATGCAGGTCTAGAAACTGTGGCTGTAGTTAAAGCTAAACCAGGCAAAGCTGAAGAAGTAAAGAAAGCTTTTGAAAAGGTTAAGGAAGAAAAGAAAAAGGCAGCTTTCTATCCAGGAGAGCCAGAAGCAGTTGAAGCTGCAGAGCTTAAGGTAGTAGGAGACTACGTTGGATTCTTTATAATTCCAGATTATGAAGAGGGAGAGCTTAACTCTAAAAAAGCTATGGAAATATTTGAAGAAGCTTTAAAATAGGACATATTAAAAAGGTAAGTAGTTTTATAAAAACTTCAGACTGCTGACAAAGTGTCAGCAGTCTTTAATTTTATACAAATATGTAATATAATTTAAGATATATTAATTTATTACATGGGGGTTTTGCCAATGATAAACGAAAGAAGAGAAGCACAAAATGAAATGGAAGTGGT
>JALEZF010000038.1 GCA_022773025.1 Clostridium sp.
AGGTATTACTCTAAAAGATGAATGAAAGGCAAAGGACAGCGTGCAGACTTACAAAAAATGCACGCTGTTAAAAATCTATCCTACAATCTTCCGGTTACTATCCTTATGTAGCACAAGCTCAAACTGCGATACCTGCATTGCCTTCTTCTGATTTACCATAAATCACATTTAATCCCTTTCTTTCTCTTGATTAACCAGCACAGAAAAGAAAAAGCCCTGTCAAGAGGGCTATCCAAATTTTTTAGGGGTTTTCGCCAGAAATTTGGGGGTCAACTTTGGGGGAGAGAAAAAATAAAGGCTAAAAATTAAGACCCCTAAAGTTAAAATCAAGAGAATCAGTGAAAAAACATTCTGATTCTCTTTTTTTGGTTATGCTTCTGTACAAATTCTTAATCTCTTTATTCTTTTACTTTATATTTACCACGTTTCTTTCCAACATAGCTATGTACTTCATTAGATGATTTGGGCGTATTTCTCAATGCAGGTCTATTTCTGGTAGACCATAAGATTCGATTTCTAGTATAATTAAAATTAGAGGAACCTCGTGAGTTTCTCTTATAATCTTTCGGCTTTCGGTTGAATGATTCCATAGGTCCATTGGATAAACGTGCATAGTAACGCTCATTATCCTTTGCACTACGTCTTGATACCTCAGTTATAGTAAATGAGCGGGCAATCTCATGCTTATATTTATCAAGGTATTGTGAGAAAAGACGAGGAATGTAACCTCTGAGAGCCTTAAATTCTTCAATCATTTTTAATAATTCTTGCATTACTTCATCTTCAGAACTAAAGTGAGTATTATTGAATCTAATATATTTTTCTTTCACATCTCTGATTATATTGAACTTAGGATCTAGTGAGAGAAATAGTTTTTCAATAGTATATGTATCTGCGTACATTCTAAGAGAGCTGTGGTAATACCTTTTGTCAGAGTAATTGATATTGTCTTGATTCTTCAAAAGCACCCAGCGATATTTTCTAAGCAAGATAACTTCTTGTGATTCCTGAATCGTTTTATTGTCTCTATTGGTGTCATGATTTTGTTTTTCAAGCCTTTTAAGATCTCTATCTTTATATGCTTTCATTACTGAATTGATATAAGTATTAATCAATCCTAATAAATATTTAACAACATGAAAACTATCTAAAATCGACACAGCATTTGGAAAGAAATGCTTGGGTAATTCAAGATAAGGCTTATATGCATCAGAAATAATATAACGAACATGTTTTCTTTCTTCGTATGGAATGGAGAAGAAGTAGTTTTCAATGGTATGATGCCATCGGTTATGCAAGATGTCAACAATCTCTCCAGAAGTAAAGTCCATAAGAATCAAGGCATATTTCTCTTTTTCAGAAATATCAATATGTACTTCATCAACGGAAAGAAACTCAGGAAGAGTTAAACGTGGCAAATCCACGTAAGCAGTGAAAAGATCGTGAACTTGAGTATCAGATAAATTGAATTGTCTGGCAATAGATGCGGTAGAACGATCAAGGTCTTTCATAGCCTCTAAAACTAGTAGAGGAGTAATATCAGAGGATTGTTTATAACGCTGAAAGAATGGGAAATCTTCATTAACATATGTGGAACAGTTAGTGCATTTCCACTTTCTTTGGCTCACGATAAAGATGATGCAAGTTCCGTCTTGTAAGACAGGGTGTTTGATTTTGCGCTTATAAATACCTTTTGAGTGCATTCTGCAAGAACAATTAGGGCAATAAGACGGGATAGATGGTCGAGAGATATATACATACTTGGTATCAGCGATGATTTCAACATCGTTGATGATAATAGAACCATCATCGGGAATGTTTAATAATTTAAATAGATAAGAATGATCCATGATTACCTCCTTCACAGAAGCATAACCAATAGAACATTATAGAAAAAGAAACAGATGAATGCCACCTGTTTCTTTTGGGATTTATCCCCCTAAAGTGTCCCTCAAAGTTCAGACCCCTAAATTGACCCCTAAAGTTTAGCCCCCCAAATATTTTGGATACCCGCCGCAAAGCAAATACAGGAGTTGGTAAAGGGATAAGCATCCCTTTTTTTTGATCTCGATAACGAGGCAGCTGTATGCAAGCAGTTTATGCAGGGGAAATCAAGCATGCAGGTAGGAATATTATACGATACCGCAAAAGAAGTCCTCGTATTTTATATCTGCATCCTCATTTATCATGTCTGTGGACAGTCAATTTTCTTGCTTGTTTACGGGCTAAAAACGATGGTAAGCATTGACATAGTCATGGAAAAGAATTACAATAAAATGGTGGGTAACGATTTCTTGTGAAATATTGCACGAATAAGAAAACCGTACATATCCGCACTTGCAAATGTTGTTTGATAGAGGAGATGACATTGCAGAAGCAGCTACAGCTTTCCTGAAGGGGAAGGTGGCATAAAGGTAAATCTATCATGGATTATGAGAAAGGAGAAATGACATGATTTATTCAAAAGAAGTTGAAAACATGTGCACTGTAAAGTGTGGTGCGAGCCATGGATGTGCACCTATTCCTGAAGAAGGAAAATGGGTTTATTCAAGAGAAATCAAAGACATCTCTGGTTTGACACACGGTATTGGCTGGTGTGCTCCTCAGCA
>JALEZF010000049.1 GCA_022773025.1 Clostridium sp.
TAAGATATTGACACTACAACAGGAAGTGGAAAAGACAGGTATTGTGTTGAATGTCGGTATTGGAACGGGGGTGACCGCATACAAAGCAGAAATGAATGCCAGAAAGGCACTGGAATATACATTAAAACAAGCAAAAAAGGAAATTTATTTGATAGATGGCAACGATACTTTAATAGACCTTATGAGGAAAGAAAACAAATTTATGTATGAAGTGATTTCTTCTGACCCTAAAATACAAGAATTGGCTACAAAAACAGGTTTGAGTGCAAATTCTATATTAAAAATCATTGCCATTGCACAAGCAAGAAAAAGTTTTGTATTTGATGCCAATGAGTTGGCGGAATGCTTAGACGTAACTGTCAGAACGGCACACAGAATGATGAATAAAATTATGAATGCAGGGTTGGGTAAGGTTTATGCAAAGGAAACATCAGTATCTGGTGGACGTCCGAAAACATGGATAGAACTTTTGTTTCAGGAAGTATAGAATAAGGAGATTGAGGTTAATATATCTCAATCTTTTATTTTGTTCAAAAATAAATTTTATATTTCATCATTGAAAGGAAAGCTTACAAAAATGCAAGATAAGTGTAAGTTAAGATTATGGAAGATGCTATGTGAAATGGATAAACTAATATTGTAGCAGATAGGTGAAAAAATAAAATTTATTATAGATTGGGAGGATTGGATATGAGTACAGTTTTAAAGGTAGATGATATTCAAAAATATTATGGTAAAAAGGGAAATATAACAAAGGCTATAGACAGCATAAGTTTTGAAGTTGAGAATGGAGAGTTTGTAGGTGTAATGGGGCCATCAGGTAGTGGAAAGACAACTCTATTAAACTGCATATCAACAATAGATACTGTATCTAGCGGATTTATTCATGTAGATGGAAAGGACATAACGAAGCTTAAGGCCAAGGAGCTGGCGAAGTTTAGGAGAGAGGAGCTTGGATTTATATTTCAAGATTTTAACCTTTTAGATACTCTTACAGCATATGAAAACATAGCTTTAGCTCTTACTGTTATGAAGGTTAATCATAAAGAAATTCATAAGAGAGTAAATGAAATCGCAAATAATCTTGGTATACAAGAAATTCTATCAAAATATCCTTATGAAATGTCTGGTGGAGAAAAGCAGAGGGTTGCTAGTGCAAGGGCTATCATAACAAAGCCATCAATGATACTTGCAGATGAGCCAACAGGTTCATTAGATTCAAAGTCTTCAAGGATGCTTCTTGAGAGCTTAGAAAACCTTAATGATAATCTTAAGGCAACAATAATGATGGTAACCCATGATGCATTCACAGCAAGCTATGCAAAGAGGATACTATTTATAAAAGATGGAAAGATCTTCAATGAACTTATAAGAGGAAATGACTCAAGAAAGGAATTTTTTAATAGGATAATAGAAGTTGTTACTCTTCTTGGAGGTGACAATAACAATGTACTCTAAATTGGCAGTAAAAAACGTAAAAAAAAGCTTTAGCGATTACGCTGTATACTTTATAACTCTAACATTTGCAGTATGCATATTTTACGTATTTAACTCAGTATCATCTCAGCAGGTAATGATGACTTTGAGCCAGTCTCAAGCACAATATGTGGATTCACTATCTACAGTATTATCAACATTATCAGTGTTTATCTCAATGATATTAGGATTTCTTATAATATATGCAAACAACTATATAATAAGGAGAAGAAAAAAAGAACTTGGAATCTATATGTCTTTAGGTATGGACAAGAATAAGATTTCTTATATGATTATTCTAGAAACTTTGATTATAGGCATTGTGTCACTAGGAGTAGGATTGTTAATAGGAGTATTTCTATCACAGGGAGTAGCGGTTTTTACAGCAAAGATGTTTGCTGTAAATTTAAGCAAATTTTCCTTTGTTTTCTCAAAAGAGGCTGCTATAAAGACTATAGTGTACTTTGCGATAATCTTCCTATTTGTAATACTGTTTAACTCCTTCATAATATCAAAGTATAAAATCATAGACCTTATGTCAGCAGATAGAAAAAATGAGGATTTAAAAACTAAGAGCACTACAGTATCTGTAATCATATTTATCTTGTCAGTTATATGTTTAGCTATAGCTTACACACTTATTATAGATAACAAACTTTACGAAGTGAACAAAGAGTTTGTAACATCCATAGTCCTTGGAATAATAGGCACACTATTGTTCTTCATGTCCCTTTCAGGATTTTTATTAAAGCTTGTCCAAGGTAACAAGAAGTTATATTTAAAGAATTTGAATATGTTTGTATTAAGACAGATAAACAGCAAAATAAACACAAACTATATATCAATGTCTATGATATGCCTTATGCTTTTTGTATCCATAGGAATGCTTGCTACGGGATTTAGCATGAGTTCATCTATGAATAGCCAGATACATCAGGGCACACGATACGATGGGTCTTTTTATACCTTAAAATTTAATAATGATATAAGCGTCTATTTGAAAGACAATGTAAAAATTGATTTAGATAAGTATTTAGATGGCTATGTTGATTTTAAGGTATACGAAACAGATATGAAGCTCAAGGATTTCTTAAAAGATGTAAAAACAAAAGACGACCTAGTAGAGGTAATGAAAAATACTCCTATACAAGTTGTCAAGGAATCTGATTTTAATAAGCTTATGAAATTAATAGGTGAGGAAACTTATAAGCTAGAAGAAAATCAATATTTAGCATTATCAGGAGATGCTATAGCTAAAAAATATATAGATAGTTCTGTAAAAAATGGAGCTACAATAACTATAGGTGGTAAGACTTTAAAATCTGTTAGAAATGCCTCTGTTGACAAAGCGCTTGTCACATCCCCCATGGGTGCAGAGATTTGTACTTTGGTAATAAAGGATGAACTGGTTAAAGATTTGCAACCAAAAGTTTCTAATATGACATTTAGTTTTAGAGATGAGTACAAAGATAAAGAAGATGAGTTCATTGATGTGATTAATAGTAGTGTCAAAAATTATTACAATGATCATCAAGAAGATGAAAATGTTGTGGAGATTGATGGAGCTACTAAACAATTAGTTAAGGATGCCTATACAGGGCTAAGCACACTAGTTGTATATATAGGGCTTTATGTAGGAATAGTATTTATAATAACCTGTGTGGCAGTTCTTGCGTTGCAGCAACTTTCAGAAGCGGCAGATAATATGAAGAGATACAAGATTCTTAAGAATATCGGTGTGGATGAAAAGATGATAAATAGATCTATCTTTACACAAACACTAATATATTTCCTTATGCCTCTTTCATTAGCATTAGTTCACAGTGTAGTAGGGCTTTACGTATCCAATAATGTTGTAAAGATATTTGGAAGCTCCGATATAGTAAGACAATCAATAATAGTTACGGGACTTGTACTATTAGTATACGGCATATATTTCTTTGCTACTTATAATGGTGCTAAGAACATAGCAAAGAAAGCATAGTTACAGAATTTAATAAAAGAAACAGTTTTTAATGAAGCCTCCTTCCAATGATATATATTACTGGATTATAATAGTAGTATCAGAGTTCGTGAGAAGGGGGCTTTTATTATGGAATTGAAAGACTTAAATAAGTTCTATGATGAATTTTCGAAATATACTGAACTTAGGGTTCATGAAAATTCATCTACAAAGATAGCAATAGTAGATGGAAATGTGATGACTAATTCCAAAACTACTTGTGGGGGAGTAAATGCCAGAGTATACATGGATGGACATTGGGGATTTGCATCAAGCTCTGCCATAAGTGATGATGATATAAGAAAGGTCATAGCTGAGGCTAGGAGTAATGCGGAGTTTTTAAAGAACAAAGTTCCTAATAAATCTTTTGAAGAATTAAAGGTTAGTGGTTATAGTTTTGAAAAATCCTTTGCTACTACAAAACCAAGAAAAAGCCAAAAGGAACTTATTGATTTTGGCAAGATGGTATATAACCACGTAAAGGACACATATACAGGACTTTTATCAATCAGTGTAAATATAACTTGTGATGACACAGAAAAGCAGATATTAACCTCGTCAAAAGCATATTACTATACACTTACACCAAGAAGTAATGTACTTGTAACTTTAGTGATAGATAGAGATGGGGCACCTATACAGCTGTCTCAAAACTTTGGAGGACTTGGACAATTTGAGGATAAATTTGATAAACCTGAAGATTTATATGAGGAGATAGGTGAATTATACAAGAAGCTTCTTGAGAAGAAGAATGGAGTTTATCCAGAAGCAGGGCTTAAGGATGTAATAATAGATTCCTCCATAGCAGGATTATTTGCTCATGAAGCTATAGGACATACAACGGAGGCAGATCTTGTGCTAGGAGGATCTGTTGCAGGATATAATCTAGGAAAGCAAGTAGCATCACCGCTTATAACCTTAATAGATTTTGCTCATACAGCTTATGGAGAGACATGTCCAATGCCTATTTATATAGATGAAGAAGGAACCAAGGGGCAGGACGTTGTCATCATAGACAATGGAGTTTTAAAGGGTTTCATGCACAATAAAGAAACTGCAAATATGTTTGGTGTGAATCCAACAGGAAATGCTAGGGCTACAGATTATTTTGATGAACCTATAATAAGAATGAGAAATACCTGCATTGCTCCAGGTAATCAAAAACTTGAAGATATGATAGCTTCCATTGAAGATGGATATTATCTTGTAAGTGCAACGAATGGACAAGCTGATACCACCAGTGAGTTTATGTTTGGAATAAGTTTTGGCTATGAGATAAAGAATGGAAATCTAGGTAGAGCAATATTAGATACAACTATATCAGGAGTTGCCTTTGACGTATTAAAGAGCGTAACTGCTGTTTCAGATGAGCTTAAATGGAGCAGAGGCGGCTGGTGTGGAAAGAAGCAAACCATAAAAGTGGGCATGGGTGGACCATCTATTAAGTGCAAAGTTAATATAGGGGGTAAATAGTTATGATAAATAAGGAATTAGGAGAAAAGAGCCTCCAATATATAAAGAATTCAGGAGCTGACAAGGCCTTCTATCATCTAGTTAAACATGAGAAAGTAGAAATAAACTTTAACAGCACTTCAGTAGGTTTATTTAGAACTACAGACCATAATGAAGTAACGTTAAAAGCTATAAAGGATAATAAACTATCAAGAATATCTCTTACAAATATTTATGATGAAGAAGCTTTAAAACAAAGTGCTAAGACTCTAATAGAGATGTGTGAAGCATCAGAGGAAGATATAAATAACGATATAGCAGAATTCCAAGAACCAGAGAAATTCTCATCAGGTTCTAAAGAAGCTGATAAGGACAAGATTTATACTATCATAGAGAAGCTTTTAACGAATTGCAAGGAAAAATACCCTGCAATAAAGCTTAATGAGAGCTTCATATGCTTTAACAAAGAACAGGAACATTTTATGAATTCTAATGGGATAGATTTTGTTAGCTCTGTTAGTGAATATACCATAAGAATAACTTATGCAGCTAAGGAAGGGGAAAAGTCATCTTCCTTTAATGAAATAGATTTAAGTGTTACAGAACTACCAGATGATTTATTAGAATTTGATAGAATAAGAGAAAGCTTTGAAGAAAGCATAGAACAGCTTAATTGTAAATCTATAAATGGAAAGTTTACAGGAAGTATAATAATAACTCCTGATTGCTTAGTAGAGCTTATAAGTACTTATAACAACATATTCCTATCAGATTCATCACTCATCACTAAGACTAGCCGATTGAAGGATAAACTTAACGAAAAAGTTGCCAGTGATTCCTTAACCATAAGCTGTAGTCCAACCGATGAAGATATAAGCAAAAAGGTATTTGTAACAGATGATGGCTTAAAGACACAGGAGGTTACTTATATAGAAAATGGAGTTCTAAAGAGTTACCTTCTTACTCTATACGGAGCAAAGAAAACAGGTCTAGAGCTAAGACCAACGGCTGAAATCATCAAAGTTAAACCTGGAGAAAAATCTCTTGATGACATAATAAAATCAACAGATAGAGGAATAATTCTCGGAAGATTTTCAGGGGGTAACCCTGCATCCAATGGAGATTTCTCAGGAGTAGCAAAGAACAGCTACTATGTGGAAGATGGAGAAGTTAAATTCCCACTTATAGAAACCATGGTAAGTGGAAATCTATATGAGATATTTAACTCCATAGAAGATATATCAAAAGAAGTCATAAACATGGGATATGCTGTGCTTCCATGGGTAAAAGTCAACGGAGTAGTTGTATCAGGAAAATAAACTATACAATAAAAATGGATGTACTCATAAATGTAAAGTAAATTATAAAATGGATAGAAAATTATCCATACATATTTATTCACTTAACTGTGAGTACATCCCTTTATTTGCGGATAAATATTTAGCTACTTCTGTGGAAAAGCATGAATCCAATTTTTTATTTCAGTAGATAATTTTTCATAGGAACTATGAACTACTAATGATCCGTTATTCATAATTAAAATCTCATCATATATGGAACCTGAGAATACATAGGAATCTTGAAATACCACAGATATATTTTTATAATAGCTTTCAAAACTTACATTTTTTAAGTTTACATCATCTATAAAGATTGCTCCATTATAATCAGTATAAATTCTGCTGATAAGTTTCAAGAAAGTACTCTTTCCCGAGCCGTTCTTTCCTATTTAGAAATTTGAAGTACTGCAAGTAAAGAGCCAACTGTCATTTTACCAGTGAAGATACAGTAAATACCTACACCGATTACTATAAAATCATTAAAATAGCCGATAACCATGCTGAAGAGATTAGCATACATTTGAGTTTTTTCATATTTATATTTTGATGTATTTACGATGAACTTACTATGTTTAGTATTGTTTCATAATAATCGTCACAGACCATCTGTATATCGTTATGAAATATAGATATATATTCAGATTGCTTTTGAGATGTTAAGTCACTTGATTTTTTATTTAAAATGCCTTGAATTATATCAGATCTCATTTTGTAAGTTATGCTATTTAAATATTTCACCTTAAGTATTGAATATAAGCTTTGACAAAGAATTATAATCATAGTAAATATAATAAAAAAATAAGTGTTTTTTTAGATTGGACAAGTCTTTTACAGAAGAGAAATCATTATTTTTTTAAAACTTTAACGGTCTCTCCAATATACATTCTGTGATAGTCCTTAGCAGGATAAAGTTCATCTACATTCATATCTATAAAGTTTTCAGGATCTATATCGTGAATATAAAGCTTCTTACAAACTAGGACGAGCCTTGCTTCTTTGAAGGTTGTTGTTCCATCTATGAATTCAGGGGTAAGACCTGCTTCCTGTACTTTGTCACAATCTCTTCCTGACTTTGTTCCGCATATAGTCAAAGCATTTCTATACTTTTCATCAAAAAAGCTTAAGGTAAAAGTATCATTATTCTCAATAAAACCGTAAGTGTGACGATGTTTTCTTATAAAAGAGAAAGATACATTTTTTCTCCAAAGAACACCTAATCCACCCCAACTGGCTGTCATTGTATTAAAATTATTTTCATCTCCAGCTGTTATAAGCATCCAATCCTTGCCGATAGCTTCAAAGACATTATCTTTTATTTCGCAGGGTGAAATTTCAATAAATTCGCTCATAAAAACCTCCTATAGAATAATAAAATATAATTTATTTTTATTATAGCATAGAAAAATAATTATTTCTTAATTTTATGACTTTTAAAAAAGCCACAAAACAAAATGTTAAATTATAAGTTATGAAATAATAAAGTGTTAACAAATTGGGGTTAAAATGATAAAATATCAAAGTGTGTCGTTTTTTAAATAGGAGAAAAGTTGCTAAAATAAAATAGAAATATGGGGATTTCGACATGAAGTATCTACTAAAAATGAAAGACAATGATGGGAGGTTTTTTTGTGAAAAAGGGGATTAATATTTTAATTGTAGGATTTGCTTTATTTTCTATGTTTTTTGGAGCAGGCAATCTTATATTTCCGCCTTATCTTGGCATCGCTAGCGGAAGCGAATGGTTAAGTTCATTTACGGGATTTATAATAGGTGATGTTGGACTTGCACTGCTAATTATGGTAATAATGGCAAGGCACAATGGAGATTTAAGTGAAGTAACCATGAAAATGGGAAAGAAGTTCAGCATTATATTAGGAATAGTTATAATAACATGTTTGGGGCCTCTTTTGGCAATTCCAAGAACAGCAGCCACAACATTTGAAGTAGGAGTGCAAGGTATATTTCCTAATGCAAATCCAATAATAACTTCAATAATATTTTTCGCTATAACACTTGTGCTAACTGTAAAACCATCAAAGGTTGTAGACATAGTTGGAGAGTTTTTGACTCCAGCACTTCTTTTATGCTTAGCGATATTAATTGTAAAGGGAATAATGAATCCTATGGGAGAGTTTATGGCTCCAAGGATAACGGATGTTTTTTCAACAGGACTCACTCAAGGATATCAGACCATGGATGCATTGGCATCTTTGATGTTTGCAGTTATCATAATGGAAAGCATAAGGAAGAAGGGATATACCGATAGAAAACAAGTTATAAAGATGACATTTTACAGCGGTATAGTGGCTACAATAGGTCTTATAGTAGTTTATGCAGGACTTGCGTACATAGGAGCACATTCGGCTAATATATATGAGACAACAATACCTCAAACTCAGCTTATAATAAGCATAACAGCAAGTATTTTAGGACAAGGTGGTAAAGTTGTACTTGGACTTATCGTTGCACTAGCTTGCCTTACTACTGCTATAGGTCTTACATCAGCGGCGGCTAATTTCTATGAAAAATTATTTAAGGGAAAATATGGTTATAGCAAAATTGTTGTAATTATTTGT
This sequence comes from Clostridium sp., assembly GCA_022773025.1. Classification (GTDB taxonomy): domain Bacteria; phylum Bacillota; class Clostridia; order Clostridiales; family Clostridiaceae; genus Clostridium_X. The sequence goes on from JALEZF010000049.1 coordinate 8,847, forward strand.
GTCTTTAGCGCAGTTATATCGAATTTTGGAGTTTCTACAATAATACAATTTTCAGCGCCAATACTAGAACTTATATATCCTATGAGTATAGTTTTAGTAGTTATGAATGCCTTTGACAATAAGATAAAGAGTAAGTCAACTTATGCAGGAGCGGTATATACAACTTTAGCTATAAGTGTATTTAATCTTATGGCTAAATACGGATATACAGTAGCATTCCTAAAATATCTCCCTTTCAATTCCATAGGATTTAACTGGATTCTTCCAGCTATAATAGGTGGGGTTGTAGGAAGTATGATGAAAGTGAGAACTGTCCAATTAAAAGAATCTGCAGAATTATAAAATTTTAATCAATGAGAGCATGCTGAAAAATAATTTTTATATTTTAAAGCATGCTTTTATTATATAATTGAGATAAGAAGTAAAATATTATTGGAAATATAGTTATTATTTTATCGGAGGTATGAGATGATAAGTGTTGATTCAAGGACTATGAGAGAGATAGACAAGTATTGTATAGAGAAGTTAGGCATACCTGGTATTATACTTATGGAGAATGCAGCAATTAAGGTAGCTGAGGAAGTTGAGGGCGTTTTAAGCTCATTAGAAAGAGATAGAGTTGTTATAGTTTGTGGAGTTGGGAACAATGGAGGAGATGGAATTGCTGTAGCAAGACATTTATACCTTAAAGGATACAAAATAAGCGTTTTTATAGTTGGAAAGCTAGAAAAAGGCAGTGATGACTTTAATGCAAATCTACAAATTCTTAAAAATATAAATATAATAGAGAACAACAAAATTTTTATAAATGTAATTAAGGATGAGAATTTTGGCGAATTTAAGAACTCAATCTCAAAAACTTCTGTTGTAGTGGATGGAATATTTGGTACAGGACTTAAACGAGATGTTGAGGGAATATATAAAAGAGTAATAAGTGAGATAAATAATAGTAAAAAGCATATTATTTCTATAGATGTTCCGTCAGGTTTAAATAGCGATGATGGAAATGTAATGGGGATTTCTATAGAGGCTGATGAAACCATAACACTTCAGCTTTATAAAACAGGATTTCTTAATGAGGATGCTAGAAGGTATTGTGGTGATATAAGAGTTGTTGATATTGGGATACCTAGAAAAGTAATTGAAAATATAGGAAAGTAAAAAACATAGAAATCAAATCTCCATAAATAACATATAATGGTATAAAGTAATATTTATGGAGAAGCTATGTATATAGAAGAGATATTATTAGAGAAATTTCAAGAACTAGAGAGATTGCGGACTAAATTAATTTATGATAATGATGAAGAAGCTCAGGGTACAATTAGAAAAATAGAGGATTTAGAATTGGAGCTTGGGCTTTTAGCAAAGAGATTTAAAGATGAATGGATAAAGGAAGAGGTAGATCTAGAAGAGTATGCTTCAATAATTAATAAGGGGTCTATTTAGTTATACTTGTTTGTTAATTAGAAAATATGGCTAAGTATTTAAGATGTGAATCTATTATAAGATTTGCATCTTTTTTATTTGAAGGATATATATAAATGTTTGATTTAACTACAGTAATTCTAGGAACATTAATCGGATTTATAATGTATCTATTAAAAAGAGCTGAATTTAAACTTTTAGGTATTAAGCCATTAAATATATTGGCTATGATTTACACTCAAATTCTAAGAGGGACACCTGTGTTACTTCAGGTATATTTGATTGTATATGGCTTGCCTGGAATAGGGGTACAGCTTCCACGAATACCAGGATGGGAGGACTCGAGAGTTTTCATCGGTTGTGTAATTGCATTGGCCATAAATTCTGGAGCTTACGTGTGTGAAATATTTAGAAGTGGTATTGCAGCCATCGACAAAGGACAAAATGAAGCTGCAAGATCTTTGGGATTAAACAAAAGACAAGCGATGAGGTATGTGGTGATGCCTCAAGCAATTAAAGTCATATTACCCGCTCTTGGAAATGAGTTTATCATGATGATCAAAGAATCATCCGAGAATTTAAAAAATAATATAAATGGAAATGTAGATTATTACATGAAATTAGTCAAATGCAGGAATAAGTCTAGCAGCGGGAATAGCTTTGAAATCTATTATAGATGAAATAGGCGGTAAGGTTCTTGTCATAGGAACTCCTGCTGAAGAGAACTTTGGTGGGAAAATATCTATGGTCAATGCCAATGTCTTTGATGATGTTGACATAGCCATGATGATTCATCCAAGAACAAAAAATGGTCTAGGGGGAAGAACTCAGGCTCTCAATCCTTTAAAGTTCGAATTCTTTGGTAAAAATGCTCATGGATGCGAGCCGCAACAAGGAAGAAGTGCATTAGATGCAGCTGTTTTGAGTTATATAAATATAAATTTATTACGTCAATTTGCACAGCCTCATACAAGTATTTATGGAATAGTCAGGGATGGGGGAACTGCGGCAAATATAATACCTGATTACGCCCCTTTAGAATATTACTTTAGAGGGGCTACCATGAAATATGTTAAAGAACTTAGTGAGAAAGCTATAAAATTTTCAGAGGGATACTCAAGGGAAGATGATGATAGATTTCAAGGCATTTTAATGAAGAAAGGGACAGCAGAGAAGTTTAAATTTCTAGATGATATAAAGAAAGCAAAGCTTAAGATAGGAGCTCAAAAGGCATCTATACAAGCGGAACTAGCAGCAGACTTAACTAGTTCAGATAAAATTGCTAGGAACACTAGATGTATTGGCTATGTCACTTAATGCAGGGGATATTGATGCAGTGGTTGTCTCCACTTCTTCAGCAGAACCACTAAAAGCCACATTTACAGATTTATTAGTACTTCCAAAAGAAAGTTTTAACTTAGACCCTACTGGGATTTATGCAAAGACTTATGTTGGACTCCCTTTAGGAGAGGAATATAAATTCTTAGTTAAAATTATAAATGAAGTTATAAAAGAAAATACTAACAATGGAAACCTTGAAAGATGGGTGTCAGAAGCTAAAGCAAAGATGGATTTTCAAGTCGAATAAATTTATTAGTACAAAAATGTAGTTAATTGGTAATAAATCTATGTTGTGATATTACTAAAAACAATGATATAATAAAAGCTATGAAAATGTACAAGTTATATGAATAACTATGTAAAAGTAGAGGGAGGGAGAACAGATATTGAAAAAAATTTATATAATGTTTAGTCATACGGGAACTAATTTCTCTAAATTTTTAAAGGTATCAACTCAATCGCCCTATACGCACGTATCCATAGCATTAGATAAAGACTTTAAAAGATTGTATTCTTTTGGAAGAGAAAGCTTGTCAGAGCATCCACTTCAAGCTAGATTTGTCCATGAAAAGATAGATGATGGAGTTTACAAAGAACTAGAACATAGAGCAGTATGTTGCATTTATGAAGTTAATGTAAGTGAAGAGCAATACAGAAAAGCTGAGGAAATTTTAAAAGTATTCAAGCGTAAATGTAAGGCGAGCTATAACTTTTTAGGAATACTTTTTATACCGCTAAGAATAACTTTTAGGCCTAAGGATAAATTCGTTTGTTCCCAATTCATAGCTTATATATTAAATAATGCTGGAATTATGGACTTTGGAAAACACGTAAATCTTATTACACCTAATGATATTTTAAATAAAATAGTAGGCAAAAAGATTTATGAGGGCTACGTGAGAGATTACTTTAATGTTATGTCACCAGAGGAAGTAGCAATTACCCCTTACGTAAATGTTAGTGCGGCGAGATAAATAATAAAGATAAACAGACCTCCGTGATACAAACTATCATTAGTCATGATTTATGAGGAATGAAGAAAATTAGATTAGAATAAAAAAATAGTAGCTTCTCACGTAATGTTGGAAGCTACTATTTTTAATTGTTAAAACTATTGGATTTTAATAGGTGAATCTTCACTATTTTAGTGTGGGTCTACGTTCATCAATGACTTTATCCACATCAAAGAACCTATTATTCACGTTTTCTTTATCTTTGAAGAAGGTAAAGCCGTCTATATTAAAACGAGGCATTATAGCAATATCATCAAGAACTTGATCTTTTACGCTTCTAGCCACGTTACAGTAAATTTCAAAACCGTGGTCTTTAGCTATACTCAAATTTTTATTTTGCAAGGTTGTACCGAATGGTGCTATAAATAGATTGGTTTTTCCAACAATAGGAGATATTTGATCACGCCATTTATTAAAGTCATATACCAGTTTATTGTAAACAGGATTTTGACCGAAATAACCATCTCCATTATGAGTATAGGAGTGACTCGCGAATAGCCAACCAGTTTCTTTTAATCTATTTACTACTTTTTTAGCCTGAGATTTGTCTTCATCAGAGTTAAGTCTGTAGCCTAGAACCCCTTCATAACCTGTTACAGCTAGAACACCTTTGGCACCCTTATAGGAAAACTCAGGATGAGATTTTACATAGTCATCTAAGATAGGAACCATATCACCATCTCTAGTTATTTGAGTTCCATTTGATGGAGTGCGAACCAAAGTTGATACCTGATTCTCATTGTCTAAAACTAGTTTGTCCGCAAAGCCATCAGGCTTCATATAGTCGTAATAGTTTACATCATCTTGAGAGATTATAAGTGGCTTCTTGCCTTGAGGAAGATATATATCATTTCTAACCATTTTGCCAGAGACATCTTTTTTGTATACATCAGTTAGCTTTACAAGAACAAAGCCTCTTTCCTGTAGAAGAGGAAGCATTTTTTGAAACTCCTTTACTGTGACAAACCACATATTATATCCTTCGGCATCATGTCCATAATTATCAAAAGCTAGCTCCGGATAAATTATTAAGCTATGAAAGAAAATATGCTCTACAGAACCATCGTATTTAACAAAGCTATTTTTGTAAGCTTTATATTCATCTACTTTTGATTGGATTTTATCGTCAACTAAATCAGAATCAGAGAGAAGTTTTTCGATAGCTTCATCTATGAAGTAACCTCTTTTTAAGTTTTCGGCTTCTTCAATAAGAAGTTTTTGTTTTGAAGTTTTATCTTTATTTACTGATTGAGAAAAAAGATTTTCTTCTTTTATAGTTGAGGAGGTGTCCTGCTTGAAGAGTAAATTAATGAATACAAGACAAATTACTAATAATATAAAGGCAAAAGATTTCATTAACTTTTTCAAATAATATCACTCCTAATTAAAACTATTGGGGCTTAATCATATTATAATGAAAATTCTATATATTTAGGTAAAAAATTAGTGACAGATGATGAAATATGATAAATTTAAGAAGTTATAAAGGCATGATGGTATGTAAAAAAGGATACCTGAATATGAAGTTATTCATTTCAGATATCCTTATATATTAGAAATTAAAGTGTTAGAATAGTAAAGCGAACACTAAAGCAGCACAAACACCACCACAAATTGGAGCTACTACAGGAAGCCAAGCATATCCCCAATCAGAATCGCCCTTATCTTTTATAGGGAGTATTGCATGAGCTATTCTTGGTCCAAGGTCTCTAGCTGGGTTTATAGCATATCCAGTAGTTGCGCCTAAGGATAGACCGATAACTAAAATTATTAGTCCAACTATAAATGGTCCGAAACCATCAACAGAAGTAGTATTGCCAACACCTAGTATAGCAAATACAAGTACAAAAGTTCCTATAAATTCAGATATAAAGTTGAAAGGGGTATCTTTTATAGCAGGAGCTGTACAGAAAACACCAAGCTTAGTAGCTTTGTCTTCAGTTACATCAAAGTGAGGTTTATACATTAGATAAACAAGTATAGCACCTAGTATAGCACCGGCCATTTGACATCCTATATATCCAGGCACCATAGACCAAGCTATTTTACCTATAGCAGCCATACCAAGTGTAACTGCAGGATTGAAATGAGCACCACCTATTGGTCCAAAGATATAAACTGGAATAGTAACTGCAAGAGCCCATCCAAAAGCGATGACTACCCATCCAGAATTTTGCGCTTTTGATTTGTTAAGGGAAACAGCACAACATACGCCATCACCTAATAGAATTAGAAACATAGTTCCTAGAAATTCACTTAAATAAGCTGACATATAGAACACTCCTTTTATATTATTATTTTAAAATTTTATTACTTAGCCCAACCCTTTGATCTCTTAACGGCTTCATGCCATCCTTCTAAAAGTTCAGAACGTTTTTCATCATTCATTTCTGAATCAAATTTTCTTGATACAGCCCAGTGTTTCTTTACATCATCTTTATCTTTCCAGTATCCTACTGCTAGACCAGCTAAATATGCAGCACCAAGGGCTGTTGTCTCTATGACCTCAGGTCTTTGTACTTCAACATCTAGTATGTCAGATTGAAATTGCATTAAGAAGTCATTAGCACAAGCGCCGCCATCAACTTTTAATGCTTGTAGTTTAATTGAAGAATCTTCTTCCATAGCTTTTAAAACATCATAAGTTTGATAAGCTAGAGATTCAAGAGTGGCTCTTATAAAGTGCTCTTTCTTAGTTCCTCTAGTAAGTCCAACTATAGTTCCTCTTGCATAAGAATCCCAGTGAGGTGCACCAAGTCCAACGAATGCAGGAACCATATAAACCCCATTAGTATCTTCAACAGCTGTTGCATATTTTTCTGATTCAGGAGCAGTTTTTATCATTCTAAGCTCATCACGAAGCCATTGAATAGCTGCACCAGCTACAAATATACTTCCCTCTAGAGCGTATTCAACTTTACCATCGATTCCCCATGCGATAGTAGTTAGTAGTCCATTTTTAGATTCAACAGCAGTTTCTCCAGTATTCATAAGCATGAAGCATCCTGTTCCATAAGTGTTCTTTGCAGTACCTGGTTCATAGCAGCATTGACCAAATAGAGCAGCCTGTTGATCGCCAGCTACACCAGCTATAGGAATTTCTTTTCCGAATAGAGAAGCATCAGAATATCCATATATGCAGCTTGAAGGTTTAACCTCAGGTAGTACTGAAGCAGGGATATCTAATTTTGCTAAAATTTCCTCATCCCATTTTAGTTCATGAATGTTGAAAAGTAATGTTCTAGAAGCATTTGAGTAATCGGTTACATGGACCTTGCCCTTTGTTAGGTTCCATATTAGCCAAGTATCTATTGTACCAAATAAAAGATTGCCTTTTTCAGCATCTTCTCTTGCACCTTCTACGTTGTTAAGAATCCAGTTTAGCTTAGTTCCTGAGAAATAAGCATCAAGAATAAGTCCTGTTTTTTCTTTTAGTGCTTTGTCATATCCTTCATCACGTAATTTATCACAGAAATTAGCTGTTCTTCTACATTGCCATACTATAGCATTATATACAGGAACGCCAGTATTCTTATTCCAAACTACAGTTGTTTCCCTTTGATTTGTTATACCTATACCGGCTATGTCATCTGCAGTAGCACCTATTTTAGCCATAGCTTCTGTAGCAACACTAAGCTGAGTAGACCATATTTCCATAGGGTTATGCTCAACCCATCCAGCGTGTGGATAAATTTGATTAAACTCCTTTTGAGCAACGCTGATTATAGAACCAGCTTCATCAAAAAGTATGCATCGAGAACTAGTAGTTCCTTGATCTAATGACATCATATACCTTGGCATAAAAAAACTCCCCCTTAAAATTTTATGGCTTGACTTGTATACTAATGTATAATCAAAAAAGCCAATAATTATGCCAGGATAAAAAATCTTAGTATAATTATTGGCTCTCTTAAATCTCATGCCACTAACTATATTTAATTATCATTCCAAAGTTTCTTTTCAGTAGTTGAAACTGCAAGGGCTCCAGCTGACAGACATTCAAATATTTCATTTTTAGAGCTTATTAGTCCGCCTGCAATTACAGATGCAGAAGTTTCTTTGTTAATTATAGAAATTGCCTTTTGACATAATCCTGGCATAATTTCTACTGCCGAAGGGTTTACTGAATTTATATTTGCAATTCCTGTTTTTAAAGACAAAGAATCTATTATAAAAATACGTTGAATGGACATTAATCCTATATGATTTGCATATCTGATATTAGATGGTTTGGTGGTTATTATGCCTAGAGGATTGGCAGATCTTTTTATAAATTCAATACCTTCTGAATCTCCCTTTAATCCTTCTATAAGGTCTAAGTGAATAAAAAATTTCTTATGATGCCTTGTAAGTTTTTCTGATATTTTTGATATTGTAAGTAAGGTTCCGTATAAAACGAATACTAATTCAATATCGCTTTCTAGAGCGCAGGATAGTTCTTCATCATTTCTAACTGCTGCGATAACTGGGTTGTCTAAGAGCAGATCTCTTAAATAAGTATCTCTCATATGGAATAAAAACCTCCTTCTGATTAATAGTACACTTTACTTTGGATATATTACATTATATGATAAAACCTTTGATTTAAGAAGTAAAAAATACATAAAAATATAAGTTAAGTTTTAACATTAAATTATGGGAAAGAAATAAAAAAGCAGCCATCATATAAGCCAGTGAACTGACCCCAATAAATTAGATTTTTTAGGTCCAAATTATAGGATCAGTTCACAGTTTAAATATGATGGCTGTTTTGTATAAGAAGATTTATAGCATCTAGACAGTAATTGATTTCTTCTAAAGTTGTGAAGTGTGAGAAACTAAATCGTACTGTTCCCCGTGGGAAAGTATCCAAAGACTTATGAGCCGATGGAGCACAATGAAGACCACTTCTTGTAGAAATACCATAGTTTTTATTTAAATCATGGCATATTAATCCGTTATCCATATCTGTAAAATCTACAGATACAACGGGAGTTCTGTTTTCAATATCTTTAAGGCCTATGACAGTTACTTCCTTTATAGAAGATATTCCTTCGAGAAAAGTTTTGGTAAGTGATAATTCTTTTTCTCTTATATTAGAGATGCCTTCCTTTAAAATATATTTTAAAGAAGCATTCAAGCCATAAATGCCGGGTATATTAGGAGTTCCTGATTCAAACTTGTCAGGCATATATGAAGGTTGTGTTTCAAGTTCAGAAAGGCTTCCAGTTCCGCCCTCTATAAGTGGAGATATACATCTGTTTAATTGGTCACTTATAAGAAAACCACCAATACCTTGAGGACCTAGTAAACCCTTGTGGCCGGTGAAAGCTATGGCACTAGCATTGAGACCTTGAAAATCTAAATCTAAAAAGCCAGCTGTTTGTGCGCTGTCAATGATGAAAAATAAATTATGATCTTTGCAGATTTTTCCCACTTTCTCTAAGGGAAGTATTGTACCACATACATTAGAAGCATGAGTCATTATCACAGCTTTAGTATTGGGTTTTATTAGTTTAGGAAGTTCAGATATATCAAGTTGTCCTAAATTATCACAAGGGCATTTTGATATTTGTACACCTATTTTTTCTAATGAGCTTAGAGGGCGCATTACTGCATTATGCTCCATTGAAGAAACTATTACGTGATCCCTAGGTTTTAACAATCCCTTAATTAAAATGTTTAGACTTTGAGTTATATTACCAGTGAATACTACATTTTCAGGTTTAGAAAAATTAAATATCTCACATAGGATTTCTCTTGTCTCAAAAGCTACATCTTCAGCTTCAAAAGCTTTTGAGTATGCACCTCTATTTATGCTAGATCCAACATTAAGTATATAATTTGTTATAGCTTCAGCGGTCCCAGGTGCTTTTGGAAAGCTGGTAGCTGCATTATCTAAATAAACATTTTTCATATAGATATCCCCCCTGATTCCAAATATATAGTAGTAAGGTTGCTTATTCAATCTGCATAGAAGAAATCTATAGAACATCACATATTTATTCGAATATTAAATAGATAAATAAAATTATGAATCATGTATTTGTTTAATGTATAGATGGAAGACAATCTATTTGATATAGCGATTTAACTTATATGAAGATGTTTGCTAATATTTAGGTGAAGGAATTATAAATTTGTAATAATTTTAGAGGGGGATGTAATGTTATGAAGGAGAAAAGAGGAATTATTCTAGGGGGAGCCATCATAGGTATATTATCTGTAGTGTCAGTCTTCCTAGGAAACCCAAAGAACATGGGAATATGCGTAGCTTGCTTTATTAGAGATACAGCAGGGGCATTAGGATTACATGGAGCAGCAACTCTTCAATATGTAAGACCTGAAGTCTTAGGCATGATATTGGGAGCATTTATAATAGCTATAGCAAAGAAAGAATTCAGCTCAAGAGGAGGCTCTTCACCTTTATTGAGATTTGTTCTTGGGTTCATGATTATGATAGGAGCATTAATGTTCCTAGGATGTCCAACAAGAATGGTTTTAAGACTAGCAGGTGGAGATTTCAATGCGTTATTTGGAATTGCAGGATTTGCAGTTGGAATAGTCATAGGTATATTCTTCTTGAATAGAGGATTTACTTTAAAGAGAAATTATAAACAAACAAAGTATGAGGGAGCAGTGTTCCCAATAATTAATATCGTTTTAGTTGGACTCGTTGCTACTGGATCAGCATTACTTTTATTTTCAAAAGAGGGTCCAGGTTCAATGCATGCTCCAATATGGTTCGCATTAGGCTTTGGATTAATTGCGGGTATCATATGTCAAAGAACAAGACTTTGTATGGCAGGAGGAATAAGAGATTTAATACTATTTAAAGATTCTTATTTAATATGGGGATTTGTATCAATAATTGCTGCTGCATTAATAGGAAACTTAGCTTTTGGATTCTTTAATCCAGGATTTGCAGCTCAGCCAGTTGCTCATACAGATGGATTATGGAATTTCCTTGGTATGGTTGTAGTTGGATGGGGATCTATTCTTTTAGGTGGATGTCCAATGAGGCAACTTATATTGAGTGGTGAAGGAAATGTAGACTCTTCAATAACAATCTTAGGTATGCTTTTAGGGGCTGCATTTGCACATAACTTTAACTTAGCGGCAAGTCCAAAAGGACCAACTCCAAATGGACAAGTAGCCGTAGTAATATGCCTAGTTGCATTATTAGCTATTTCTTATTTTTCAAAAGACAAAAAGATGTCAATGAAAGTGAAAGGAGAGGTCAATGTTGGTTAGAATAGATGCAAGAGGAATGTCATGTCCTCAACCAGTTCTTATGACTAAAAATGCTTTAGAGAAAAATCCGAAGGGTTTAGAAGTTATGGTAGACAATAATACAGCATGCAGAAATGTTGAGAGGTTTATGAAAAATTTGGGATATAGTGTTTCTATAAGAGAAGAAGATGAAGATTTTCTATTAATAGCAACAAAGTAATATGGAGTTGATTGTATGGAATATATAGCAACATTTTTTACTCATTCTGGAGCCATAAGTTTTAGTCGTTTTTTAACTAAGAATCTTATAGAAAATGAAAAGATGCCTATACCTAGAAAGTTGAGTTCAAATTGTGGAATAGGGGTATCCTTTAATTATGATGGGGATTTAGAAGAAATCCATAGTGATGATATGGAGAAGATTTTTTCATCTAGTAAGGGAGAATATAAACTTTTAAAAGAATTTTAAATCTAGAACTATGCCAATAATCACTTTTAATTGAAAATAAGTTGTTTAAAGAAATAAGGCTTTCCTATAAGTTTTGCATGGACTTACAGGGAGGGCTTTTTTCTTTTGTCTTAAATTTATTGAGATTAAAAAAATAAGTTTTTGAAAATAAAATTTTATAAAATAGCTTTTTATGCAAAAATAAATAACTGCAATTGATTATAAAAGTGAGAATACAGAGGATATGAAGTGATAATTAGATGTAATATTTTAAAATTACTCTAAAATAAGAATATTTGGATTGTAAAACCTTTACGATTCTTCTATAATGAAAATGAAATTGATTAATGTAAATCTGTTTTTTAGGAAGAAGGGTGAAAATCTCTCGCTGTCTCGCAACTGTAATAGATGAGTGCAAGATAATATGCCACTGAAGATTATTCTCTGGGAAGGCTATTTTGTGCGATGAAGCTTAAGTCAGGATACTAAAGGATTTACAGTACACTACCTTACGTCAGATGAGGGGGTACGGAATACAAAGTGGAAAACACGACTTATTCTGAGAATCTCATTAATATGAGATTTTTTTTTGAGTAAAGCGGTTTTTTAATGAGTTATCTACCACAGCTGAGGTTTGGTTTTTTCAAAAACATGAAAACAAGTGGAGGGAAGAAAATGAAAAAACTCAAATCAATCATTTCAATCATTCTATGTCTAATGTTAGGATTCACTATCGTTGGATGTGGAACAGCAAAGGACCAATCTAAAGAAAATGGCACAGAAAGTGCAAATCTATTACCAGAAGGAAACTGGAACCCTATACCAGAAGGAAATGAAAAGGGTGAGGCAGGAAAACTTCAATCAAAATATGTACCAAAATACGCAAAAGGATTTACTATAGAATATTACTATGGCGGAGCAAAAATAATCGCTACAGATATAAAGGAAACAGCAAATACAGGAAAATATGCTCAAAGAGTTTTGATATTACCAGAAGGAGCCACAGAACCTAAGGATACAACTTGGGATTATGCTATCAAAGGAAAAGTGGATAGCGTTGTAACACTTGCAAGTGCTCATGCAGGACATTTTGAAAATCTTGATGCTATAGATGTAGTTAAGGGTACATCTATAAAAGCTGATGCTTGCTACATAAAAGGTTTGAAAGATGCATTAACTACTGGAAAGACCAAGTATGTAGGATCAAGCAAAGATGTGGATAAAGAACTTATAGCTTCTCTAAAACCACAAGTTGTATTCGTTGGTGGAATGCAAAGTGATGTTGAAGTAGCTAAGAAGCTTGAAGAGAGTGGAATATTCTGCTTATACTTTGGTGATTTTGCAGAAGACCACTACATGGGAAGGGCTGAATGGATGGAGCTTGTAGGAGCATTTATAGGAAAAGAGCAAAAAGCTCAAGACTACATGAAAGAAAATGAAAAGGGAATTAATGAAATCATCGCTAGAACAGAGAAAATAAAGGACAAACCTAATGTTTTATGGTTTACTCACAGTTCACAAGCACCACACTGGAATCTTAGAACAGATAAAGACTACGTAAACTCAATAGTTTCAGCTGTTGGAGGAAAGTTATATGCTCCAGAAAGTGAGAAAAATTCTGTTACACTTTCAAATGAAGATTTCTTAAAATATATGACAGATGCTGACAAGATTGTTTTTGGAGTTTCTCTTAATTCCTATAAGAAGGCAAAGGATATTACATACTTCAATAAAGAAGGACAAATTGATTTTGCACAAGCAAAAGCCTTTAAAAATGATGACTGCTATGTAGTAGGTTATGATTGGGCACAAGATACTGCAAGTGCTTTATCTATAATAAAATCTGCTGCAATAGCCCTTTATCCAGAGGAATTTAAGGATTTAAAAAATGATGGAAAAATAATAAAATTCAAGGTGGATTAATTTGAAAACAAAAATGTTTAACAGAAGGGCCAAACTTATAATGCTGATATCGCTAATTCTTTTAGCGGTATCAGTTATCTTTGCTATTGGAGTGGGTTCTGTTTATATAGAACCTTCAAAGGTAGTAGAGACATTGATTCAGGGCAGGAATGCAGGTACCGTAGAATCAACAATTATATATAATATGAGACTCACTAGAGTTATAGCCAGTATATTTGGAGGAGCTGCTCTAGCTTTGTCAGGATTACTGCTTCAAATCTTATTTAATAATCCCATTGCGGACCCATATATATTGGGAATATCTTCAGGGGCCAGGCTGTTTGTAGGACTTGTACTTCTTGGAGGAGTTACCTTTGGACTTAACACAACTAATCCTTGGTTTCTATTTATAGGAGCACTAATTGGTTCATTAACAGTAATGATGCTAATCCTTGCCTTTGCTTCAAAACTCAAAAGCATAACTACACTTTTAATTGTGGGAACAATGCTAGGGTATCTTTGTTCTGCACTGATAGGTTTTTTAGTGGCATTTTCCGATGATAACAGCATAGCTGACTTCACCAAATGGGGTATGGGGTCCTTTGGACTTATGACTTGGAATCAAATATATGTTTTGGTAGCAGTATGTGTTGTTTTATTCATACTGTCTTTTATGCTATCTAAAAGTTTAAATTCATTTCTACTAGGTGAAGCTTATGCAAAAACTATGGGAGTGAATACTAAGGTGCTTAGAGTTCTTATCATAGTGTTTTCCAGTGTTTTGACTGCTGTTGTAACAGCTTTTGCAGGTCTAATAGCTTTTGTTGGCATGAGTGTACCTCATATATGCAGATTACTCTTAAAGTCTGAGGATGCAAGGTCTTTAATTCCTGCAACCTTAGTTATAGGAGCTTTATTTGGAGTAGGTTGTGATCTTATAGCAAGAACTATTGTTGCTCCAAGTGAACTCGCAGTTGGAACTATAACATCTGTAGTTGGAGTTCCAATAGTATTATATTTACTCATGAAGAGAAATAAGGTGAGGGTATGATGGAACATATAAAGTTAAATGATTTGTCAGTAGGCTATGAAGGCAAAGTAATCGTAAAGAATATAAATTTGGAATTCATTAAAGGAAAGATGACTTGCATACTTGGGGCTAATGGCTCAGGAAAAACAACTATGCTGAAAACTATAGCAAAAATTATAGAGAAGATAGATGGAGATATTGAGATATCATCTAAAAGCTTATGGGACTATAAGCAGAATGAACTTGCAAAAGAGATGTCTGTAGTTCTAACTCATAGGGCAGAATTAGAAAACATAACGGGATTTGATGTGGCATCCATGGGTAGATATCCTCACACTGGATTTTTTGGAACCCTATCAGAAGATGACGTGAGAATAGTAGAGGAGTGTCTTAAAAAATGTGAGGCTTATTATCTTAGAGATAAGACCTTTAATCAGCTAAGTGATGGAGAAAAGCAAAAGATACTTATAGCAAGAGGACTCGCTCAGGACCCTAAGGTAATCATATTGGATGAGCCTACAAGTCATCTAGATATTAAGTATAAACTAGATGTTCTCTCCACCTTAAGGAAACTAAGCATAGAAGAGGGAAAGACAGTAATATGCACCCTTCATGAACCAGATTTGGCTATAAAGTGCTGTGACTATTTGGTTCTTGTAAAAGGCAATGAGGTCATAGCTAGCGGTACAACAGAGGATATAGTGAAAAGTGGAAAGCTTAATGAACTTTATGGCTTAGATGAATGTCAGTTTAATGCAAACATAGGAACGGTAGAGTTTGTGAGTGAATCTAGAAAAGATTTCTTTATAGTTGGAAGTGATGAAGGTACTATAGATATATTTCGAAAGATTACTGGAGGAATGAAGGGGTTTGGTGTAGGAGTTCTTCATGAAAATGATGTGAGTTTTCATATAGCTAAAGCTATGAATGCTGAAGTGTTTTCAACGAAAGCTTATGAGGTAATAAGTGAGAAGGAAATAGAAGAAGCCTATGATTCTGCTAAGAATTACAAATATATATTGGTAAGTAATTTCAAGGTTTGCCATATCAATGCGATGAATGAGAAATTGGTTCAAAAGTTAAGGCAGAATGGTAATAAAATTTTCAACGTAAATGAGGTAAACATAGATGAGTTCATAAGTAGCATTTAAAGAAGAGGTGAAAAGCATACATGAAAAGTTTGGCTATTGGGTTAGGATGTAGAAAAGGTATGTCCTTCGATAAATTAGAAAATGAAATTAAAGCAATTCTTGCAGAAAAGTCATTGTCTGTAGATAATGTAAAAGTAGTTGCAAGTATTGATATAAAAAAAGAGGAAAAAGGTATTTTAGAATTTGTAGAAAAGTATAACCTCAAATTTAAAACTTACAGCTCTGAAGAGCTTTCTGATGTTTCGGAGAAATTCTATCAAAGCGGTTTCGTTAGAGGAATTACGGGAGTAGGAAATGTATGTGAAAGTGCTGCATATCTAGCAAGTGGGAAAGGCAAATGTATATTAAACAAGACTAAAATGGACAAGATAACTATTTCCATTTATGAAATAAATGAACCTAAGGAAATTAATAACATACTTATAATAGGTGGAACATTAGATGCTAGAAAATCATTAGGTGTACTTAGTGGACTAGCAAATGTTTATCTATCAGTTGCTACCCAATATGGAGCAGACATTGTAGAGGATCACAAGGTTAATGTAATATGTGGCAGAATGGATTCTAAAGGATTTGAAGAATTTATAAAAGATAAAAATATAAACTTGGTTATAGATATGTCTCATCCTTTTGCAGTAAAAGTTTCAGAAGAGGTAGAGAAAGCTTGCTGTGTAACGGATACTATACTTATGGATTATAGGAGAAATGACATAAGCTATGAGTACGTAAATATATCTTATTGCAATAGTTTTGAGGAAGCTGCAGACAGAGCTGGCTACTATGATGGAAATATATTTTTGACTATAGGAGCAAACAACATAGATATCTTTACAAAGGCTATAGATCCTAAGAGGATTATTGCCAGAGTTTTAGATATGGACAGTTCAATAAGGGCGTGTTTAGAGAATGGAATACCTAGAGAAAATATAATTGCAGCAAAAGGACCTTTCTCCTATGAAGACAATTTAGAAGCCTTTTCAAAATACAATGCTGCAGTTATAGTCAGCAAAGATAGCGGTTTAACAGGCGGAGTCGATAAGAAAATTAAGGCTGCAGAGCAGTTAAAGATACCAGTTATATTAGTTGCAAAGCCTTATGCTAATAATAACGATAAAATATGCGTCTCATCTATTGATGAAATAAAGCAATATCTTATAAATAAAGATTTATAAGAAAATATAGAGAGTGGTGGTTCTTTGTTCGTAAATGGAAAAATCCTAAAGGAAGGCTATACCACAGGCTCTTGCGCAGCTGCAGCTGCTAAGGCGGCCATTTTAAATTTTAATGGACATGAAGTTGATTTTGCTAGTATAGATACTTCCCTTGGAACATTAAATATACCCATAGAGAAAATCGTTAAATATGATGATTACTTGCTTTGTAGTGTAATAAAAAATGCGGGTGATGATCCTGATGCTACAGATGGATTAGAGATATGTGCAAAGGTAATGTTAAATGACACTGGAATCATCACCATAGATGGTGGTGAAGGGGTTGGAACAGTTACTAGAAAAGGTCTTAAGGTAGCAGTTGGAAAGAAAGCTATAAATCCTGGACCTATGAAGATGATAAAGTCAGAGGCAGCCAAGGTACTAAAAGATGGACAAGGTGTTGATATAGTAATATCAATTCCTAAAGGGGAAGAAGTAGCTTCAAAGACATTTAATCCTCACATAGGAATAGTGGGGGGGATCTCGGTATTAGGAACTACAGGTGTAGTTAAGCCTATGAGTGAAGATGCTTACAAGGAAAGTCTAGCTATAGAAATCGATATGTTAAAAGAGGAAGGTATAGAACACAGTACTTTTGTTTTTGGTGAATCAGGAAAAGCTCTAGCTATGAAGCTAGGTATAGATGAGAAAAGATGTATAATGACATCAAATTTCTTAGGATATATGCTTGATTATGCTAATTATAAGGGAATGAAAAGTATACTTTTAATAGGTCAGCTTGGAAAGATGTGTAAGGTGGCAGCTGGCATATTTAATACTCATTCAAGAGTAGCGGATGGAAGAATGGAAACTCTCACTGCGCTTACAGCCCTATGTGGAGGAAATATAGATACATTAAACTCTATCTATAACTGCCTCACTACGGAGGAAGCTATAGAGATCATAAATGACAATGGGCTTCAAAAGGTCTATGACCTAATAGTTGAGAGAATTATATATAGAGTTAATAGATATGTAAAGAATGAAATTCATGTTGAGATTATCCTTTATTCTGACGGTAATGAGTTCTTGGCTAAGTCAGAAGGCGCAGAGGAATTAAGGAGGATTAATGAATAAGATAAGTATTGTTTCTACTGGATTAGGAAATAAAAATCTTTTAACGGCTGAAGGCCTAAAAGCTATAGAAAATAGTGACACTATAATAGGAGCAGAAAAGCTTATAAAAGAATTTGGAAATGGCAAAGAAACTATAGTCCTAAAAGGAAACCTAGATTATATAGGTAATTTTATAAAAGAAAACTATGAAAAGAGATCCATAGCTGTCTTGGTAACAGGAGATGCGGGATTATATTCTTTAGCTCAATCTATAAAAAAGAGACTTGATGAGGATATTCCATGTGAAATAATACCCGGAGTAGGCTCTCTTCAATATCTATGTGGCAAGGTAGGAATAGGATATGAAAATCTAAAGATAGTAAGTCTTCATGGAAAGAAGGGTTCTATACTTCCTTATGTATCTTACAACAAGACACTGTTTGTAATAACAGGTGGTGAGATTAAAGCTCATGACGTTATAAAGGAACTTTGTGATAATGGACTAGGTGATGTAAGGATATGTGCTGGAGAAAACATGTCTCATGAAGACGAAAGAATATTAAAAGGTATTGCAAAAGAATTATTAGGATGTGAGTTTAAAGATTTAACATCTCTTATAATAGAAAATGACAACTATGTAGATTCATATACACCTCTTTTAGATAGTGATTTTGTAAGAAGCAAAGTCCCTATGACAAAGGAAGAAACTAGATGGATTACAGTGTCTAAGATGAATATACATCCACAGGATGTCATATATGATATAGGCGCAGGTACAGGTTCTGTAACTATAGAAATGGCTAGGAAGGCTAATGAGGGTATGGTTTATGGCATCGAGAGAAATCCAGAAGGAGTTAGCTTAATAAATGATAATAAAGCTAAACTAGGAGCTTTCAATGTGAAAGTAATAGAGGGGTTAGCCCCAGAATGTCTTTCGCATCTCCCAAAGCCAGACAAAGTTTTTATTGGTGGAAGCTGTGGCAATATGAGAGAGATTATAGAAGCTGTTTTAGAAAAGAATCCACAGGTCAAAGTGGTTATAAACACTGTAACTTTAGAATCATTAAATGACAGTTTATCAGCTTTGAAGGATTTGAATTTTAATATGGATATCATAAATATGAATGTTTCAAGAGCTTATAGCCTTGGTGGATACAATCTTATGAAAGCAAATAACCCTATATATATCATAAGCGGGGAGAAAAATTATGAAGATTAATTTTAGTAGAGTTATGATAGCGGGCACAGGAAGTGGATGTGGTAAAACCACAGTGACTTGTGCAATACTTAAAGCTTTGAAAAATAGAGGACTTAATGTGACATCCTTCAAATGTGGCCCTGACTATATAGACCCCATGTTTCATTCTGAGATAATAGGGACAAAATCAAGGAACCTTGATATGTTTCTATGTGGAGAAGAAACCACAAAATATCTATTTGCTGAAAACTCAAAAGGAAGTGATATCTCCATTGTAGAAGGCGTTATGGGGTTTTATGATGGACTTGGAATAAAAAACAGCAAATATTCTTCAAACTATATTTCAAATGAAACAAATACACCTGTAATTTTAGTAGTTGGCTGCAAAGGAATGGCTTTGTCAATAGCTGCTATAATAAAGGGATACACAGATTTTTATAAAAATAATATAAAAGGTGTCATAATAAATGGAGCATCAGAAAAGATGTATCCAATCTATAAAGAAATAATAGAATCAAATACAGGAGTTAAAACTATTGGATTTCTTCCTAAAATAAAAGAAGCAACAATAGAAAGTAGACATCTAGGACTAGTTACAGCATCTGAAATAGATTCTCTAAATCACAAGATAGATCTCCTTGGGGAAAATGGAGAAAGATACATAGATATAGATGGACTTCTTGAAATAGCAAATGAAGCTCCACTGATGGAATATGAGAATATAGAAATAGAAAAGAGAAATTCAGTAACTATAGGGGTTGCAAAAGATAAAGCTTTTTGCTTTTACTATGAAGATAGTCTTCAGCTTTTAAAAAAAATGGGGGCTGAAATAGTGAACTTTTCACCTTTAGAGGACGAGAAACTTCCTGAGGGAATAAATGGCGTTATACTAGGAGGTGGATATCCAGAGGTATTTGCAGAAAAGCTAAGCAAAAATGAATCTATGCTACATAGCATAAAAACCGCTATTACAGAAGGCATGCCTGTTTATGCAGAATGCGGCGGCTTTATGTATTTAGGCAATTCTATAAAGGATGAAAGTGAAGCAGAATACCAAATGGTAGGAGCCATAGATATGAAGTCAGAGCTCACTAAAAGGCTCCAAAACTTTGGATATACAAAACTTATTTCTAAAAAGGACAATCTTTTAGCTGAAAAAGGCTGGAGCATAAATGCTCATGAGTTTCACTATTCAAAAAGTAGTGATGATGGAGGAGCATTTAGCGCTGTAAAACCTTCTACTGGAGCAGAGCGATGCTGCATTCATGGAAGCGAAGCTATATTTGCTGGATATCCTCATCTTCACCTTTGGGCAAATGTAGATT
Organism: Clostridium sp.; assembly: GCA_022773025.1. Classification (GTDB taxonomy): domain Bacteria; phylum Bacillota; class Clostridia; order Clostridiales; family Clostridiaceae; genus Clostridium_X. The sequence goes on from JALEZF010000049.1 coordinate 29,162, forward strand.
TTGCACAGAGATATCTAGGCAAGTGTAGAGAGTATGGATTGAAAAAGTAAAGTTAATAAATGAAACCATTATATAATTTAGAGGAGAGGTAAAATGAATACTATTTTTATATTAGTCATAGCTTTTATATTGGATTGCATTTTTGGTGATCCTCAAAGCCTTCCTCATCCTATTTGTCTTATAGGAAATCTCATAAAAAATGGAGAAGCTTTCTATAGAAAGCATATGAAAAATGAATTCGTAGCAGGTATGTTGCTTACTGTAACAGTAGTTACTTTAAGTTTTTTAGTACCATTCCTTATAATATTTATAGCAGGAAAGATAAATAGATATTTTGCTTTAGCAATAAACATTCTATTTGCTTATCAGATATTAGCAGCAAAATCACTTAAGACAGAAAGTATGAAGGTATATAATCCATTAAAATCAGGAGATCTTCCAGAAACTCGAAAATTCCTTTCGTGGATTGTTGGGCGTGACACTGGATCTTTGGATGAAGTGGGTGTAACTAAAGCAACGGTTGAAACTGTTGCAGAGAATACCACAGATGGAGTCGTGGCACCAATGATTTTTATGGCACTAGGGGGAGCACCTCTAGGATTTATGTATAAAGCTATAAATACATTGGACTCTATGATAGGTTACAAGAATGACAAATATATGTATTTTGGAAGATTTGCTGCCCGTTTAGATGATGTGGCAAATTTTATACCTGCTAGGATAACGGCAACCTTTATGATAATAGCAGCAGCTTTTGTTGGATTAGACTTTAAGAATGCCTTTAAAATTTATGTGAGAGACCGTAGAAATCATAAGAGTCCTAATAGTGCACAGACAGAATCAGTATGTGCAGGAGCATTAAATGTTCAGCTTGCTGGAGACGCATATTATTTTGGAAAGCTAACAAAAAAGCCAACTATAGGAGACAAAAATCGAGAAATAGAACCTGAGGATATAATAAGAGCAAATAAATTAATGTATGGAACTGTGGTTTTAATTCTATTGGTTATAGTGATGATAGGATGGGCAATATAAAAATTTATAATATATAGAAAGAAGGTGTGGTGTAATGTTAAATCTAGTGCATGGTGGAGATATATATTCAAATAAACCTAAGATAGATTTATCTGCAAATATAAATCCCCTTGGAATGCCACAATCAGTAATAGATGCAGTAAAGATAAGTCTAAATCAATGTCAAAACTATCCGGATCCCTTATGTAGGGAACTTACATATGCATTAAGCATAAGCGAGAGAATTCATAAGGATTGGATTATATGTGGTAATGGAGCTGCTGATGTAATATTTAGATTAGTTTATGCAGCAAAACCTAAAAAGGCACTGATATTAGCTCCTACCTTTGCAGAATACGAACAAGCTCTTAGAGCTGAGGGTTGTTCAGTAGTATATCATAGATTAAAATATGAAGATAAATTTAAGGTTACAGAAAGCCTTTTAGATGACATCAATGAAAGTATGGATATGCTTTTCATATGCAATCCAAATAATCCAACGGGACAAATCGTTCCTAAAGAATTAATGATAAGAATACTAGATAAATGTAGAGAAAAAGATGTTCTTTTAATCATAGATGAATGTTTTAATGATTTCTTAGACGAATCAGAAGAAAATACCATGAAGGATTATCTTGAATCCTACGATAATCTTTTCATTCTTAAAGCTTTTACGAAGATGTATGCAATGCCAGGACTTAGATTAGGATATGGAATGACATCTAACTCTAAAATAAGAGACGGTATCTTTCGGTGTGGGCAGCCATGGAGTGTATCAATTCCGGCTCAGGCAGCAGGACTGCAGGCTTTAAAAGAAAGTGACTATCCGGAAAAAACAAGGTCTTTTATAAGAAAAGAAAGAACCTACTTAATTAATGAACTAGAGAGACTTCATATGGAAGTCATAGGTTCTATGGCAAATTATATATTCTTTAAGGCAGGTGGCATAAGAAATCTAAAGGATGAAATGCAGCAGAGAGGAATACTTATACGAAGCTGCAGCAACTACCATGAGCTTAATGAAGAATATTATAGAATTGCCGTAAAAACTCATGAGGAAAGCCTTGTTTTTATAAAAGAACTAGAGGAAATACTATCATGTCAAATGTAATGGTGATAATAGATGGAATGACAGACAATCCTATATACGAATTGGGAGGTAAAACACCATTCCAATATGCCAACTGTAAAAACATAAACTACATGAGGGATAATGGGTGTTATGGTGAGTTTAAGACATGTCCTGATGGATTTAAGGTAGACAGCATGAATTGTATCATGACCCTTCTTGGTATGGAGTCAAGGGACATTCCAAAGGGGAGGGCTTATTTAGAAGCTTTAGCTCATGATATAGCCATAGATGATGATGATTTGGTTATGAGATGCAATATTATCACTATAGATGAAAAAGGAGAACTGAAGTCAAGCTGTGGTGAAGGAATTTCTAATGATGAGTTTAATGATATAATTAACCGAAATATAGCTGCCTTCAAAGAAAATGAGAAAGTAAAACTATACAATATTGGTGGATACAAAAATATATTAGTTATAAAAGGTGCTAAATGTGAATTTGAAAGTACTATAACCTATGCACCACATGAAAATCTTGGAGCAATAATAGAAGATGTTATGCCCTACAGTTCAACAGTAAGCACCATGTTAGAGGATATTATGAGGAGAAGCAGAGGCTATATAAAGAATCCTGGTGATGGCTTTAAGGAATATATGCTGATGCCTTGGGGCACATCTTATGTTCAAGATGTACCTAAATTTTATGAGCTTCATGATAAAAGGTGTGCAGTAGTATGTGCTACGGAGATAGTTCAAGGAATAGCATCAGCAATGGATGCTTATTTGCCAAAGATTAGTGGTGCTACAGCTGATATAGATACAGATCTAAAAAGCAAGCTTAATTGTGCCTTGAAACTGTCAAAGGAATATGAAATTGTTATAGTTCATATCAATGGTACGGATGAAGCATCCCATAGAAAGCGACCCTTTGAAAAAGCAAGTTTTCTTAAATCAATAGATGAAATAATAGTAGGAGGGCTTGTTGAAAGCAATTGTTTTAATAGCATCTTAGTATGCTGTGACCATAGCAGCTTATCGGATAAGGGAAGTCATAGAGGCGGTTATCAACCCTTCTTCCTATACAATATGGAAGGGAACAATAAAGGCTTCATAGGTAGATTTGACGGAAAAGAAGCTATAAGAATTCTTACTGATAATTAAATAAAATTAATGGGAAAATGAAAGGGGAAATTTGAATGGAAAATATAAAACCAGCAGATATAGAAAAAAGAAGTTTTGAGATAATAACAGAAGAATTAGGGGATATAAAGCTTAATGAAATGGAAGAACCAATAATAAAAAGAGTAATACATACTAGCGCAGACTTTGAATATGTAAACACTCTTTGTTTCTCTGAAAATGCTGTAGAAGTAGCTCTTGAAGCTATCAAAAATGGTGCGGACATAGTGACTGATACTCAAATGGCTAAGGCTGGAATCAACAAAGCAACTCTAAAAAAGAGTGGTTCACAAGTACACTGCTTTATGTCAGATGAGGATGTGGCAGTAAAAGCAAAAGAAAATGGAACAACAAGAGCTGTTATATCTATGGAAAAAGCTTGTGCTTTAGAAAAGTCTCTTATAATGGCTATAGGAAACGCACCTACCGCTCTTATAAGGTTAGATGAACTTATCAAAGAAGGAAAGATAAAACCAGCTCTAGTAATCGGAGTTCCAGTGGGTTTTGTAAATGTAGTTGAATCTAAAGAAATCATAATGAAATCAGGAGTTCCATATATAGTAGCAAGGGGAAGAAAAGGCGGCAGCAATGTAGCAGCAGCTATAGTAAATGCACTTTTATATATGGCATTTCCTAGAGAAGAGTTTAGAAAATAGTTAAAAGTGAAAAGTTTTGTGAAAGGATAAATTAAAGATTTTTGCTTGAGGATTTTTGAAGTTCTTGGGCATAAATCTTTTTTTGTTTGAATTAAAATAATATTCGCCTGATGGAATAGTGCGATATGAATACAAAATGAAAGATTTGTATTTTTAAAATTCATATTCTTAAAAATCTGAATAAAATATCATTATTAAAGTGAATAGTTATGAGTAAAATAATTAACAAAAACACAAAAAATATGATGTTTTTTTATGCTTAATTCAATAAATTTATAAAAATTCATAGAATATATTTAATAAATTTAAAAAATAATGTATAATAAGGTTAATACAAATTGCAAAATTAAACGAAAGATGAGGGAATAACATGAAAAACAAAAATAAAATCAACAAGAAACCTTCATTCATAGAAAGGGTTGGAAAGAAGATACCAGATCCAGTAATAATATTTATAGCATTGTACGCAATAGTAATGCTTACAACGTTATTCATGGGTGGAAAGACTTTCTCAACATTAGGAGCTGATGGAGGAAGTATAGTTTATGAAATAAAAAACATGTTCCAAACAGAAAATGTACGATGGATATTTGATAATGCTCTTTTAAAGAACTGGTTAGGATATGGTGGCGGAGTTCTTGGAACAATTTTAGTTGTAATGCTAGGAGTTGGACTAGCTGAGGAATCTGGACTTTTATCAACTCTTATAAAGAAAGTTGGATTAAAGGTATCAGATAAATTATTACCTTTAGTATTAGTATTCTTAGGAATCATGAGTAGTATAGCTAGTGATGCTGGATACGTTGTTCTAGTACCACTTGCAGGATTATTATACTTAGGATTAAAGAAGAATCCGCTTATAGGTATGGCGGCAGCTTTTGCAGGGGTATCAGCGGGATTTAGTGCAAACTTAATACCGGCAACTCCAACGGATGTAATTGTAGGAAATAATGCAAAGATTTTTGCAGAGGGTCAAGGCATTCCTTTCCTTTCACAAGCAGGATCGGCATTAAATGCACCAACAATGCACTATTTCTTTATAGCAGTCTCAACTATCTTATTAACTTTAGTTGGATATTTTGTAACAGTTAAATTTATAAAGCCTAAACTAGAAAAAGAAACTTATGTAGTGCCAGAAGAAATGCACTTAGGAGATTTCGAAGTAAAGGAAGATGAGAACAAGGCATTAAAATGGGCTGGCTTAGGACTTCTTTTAGCATTAGTTTTTGTAGTTATATTAGCATTTGGACCTTTAGCGCCATATGTAAATGATAAGGGCGAAACAGTTAAGCCGATAATAAATAATGTAATACTTATAATAACATTCTTATTCTTTGTACCAGGTTTATTCTTTGGAATTAAGATGAATAAATTTAAAAAGGCTATAGATGTTGTACAAGCTATGGCAAAACAAATGAGTGGAATGGGATATATATTAGTTCTAACATTCTTCTCTTATAACTTCCTAGCGCTTTTAAGCTATTCAAACCTAGGAACTTATATAACTTATTTAGGAGCAACTTTCTTACAATCATTAGGACTTGCAGAGTATCCAATCCTTCTAATGATAGGATTTATACTAGTTACTTCAGTAATCAACCTTTTTGTTGGAGGTTTAACTTCAAAGTGGATGCTACTTGGACCAATATTTATACCGATGCTATATCAAGTAAATTCAAGCTTGACACCAGATGTAGTTGCAGCAGCATATAGAGTTGCAGACTCATCTACAAATGTAATATCTCCTCTTATGTCATATGCTGGTATAATACTAGTGTTTATGAAAAAATATAAACCTGAATATACTTTAGGAGATATGATAAAGCTTATGTTCCCTTACTCAGTAGCGTTCCTAATAGTTTGGACAATTTTATTAATTGGATTCTTTATGTTAGGACTTCCATTAGGATTTTAATAAATAAAACTTAAAATTGACTCATTAATCATATATGAAGAAGGCGTGTCTCTAGTAGGCAAGCCTTTTTTATATTGTAAAAAAATAGACTATAAAGTTGAAATTAGTTGAATTTTGTTATAGAATTGACTGGTCAGTATAAAATATATAAAGAAGGTGATGACTCTGTAATAAAGATTTATTTTTAGGACACTCTAAATATAAACTTAATATTTGTATTTCTGCTTAAAAAAGGAGAGCTATCATGAAAAATATATTTAAACTATATTTAAGAGACATGAGGAATATATTTTCAAATTATGCGGCACTTATAGTAGCAATTGCTCTTTGTATACTGCCGTCTTTGTATGCTTGGTTCAATATAGAGGCATCATGGGATCCTTATTCTCAAAATGCCACAAGCCAGATTAAGATAGGTGTTGTAAACAAAGACAAGGGAACTGACCTTAATGGAAAGTATATAAATATAGGAGATAAGGTCATTGAAGGATTAAAGGGCAATAAGCAGATGGGATGGCAGTTTGTAAGTGAGGAGGAAGCTTACAAAAATGTTGAGGAAGGCGATTATTATGCGACACTTACCATACCAGAAAACTTTTCTGAGAATTTAACTTCAATTTTAAGTGTAGACATAAAAAAGGGTGAGATTATATATACGGTAAATGAAAAAATAAACGCTATTGCACCAAAACTCACGGACAAAGGTGCGACAGGAGTACAGGAGAATGTGAGCAAAGCCTTAGTTGAAACTGTAAGTAATGCTATATTTAGTGTTGGAAATGAAGTTGGAATCACCTTAGAAGGACAGCTTCCTAGAATAACTAATATTTATAACGCATTACTTCAAGTTCAAAGTCATTTTTCAGACATAAATGAAGTAGCAGATATGGCTGATGAGGGTGCTACTAAAACTAAGGATTTAGTAGCAAAAATTCAAGGAGACATACCTCGTATAGAGGAAACAGTAAAAAATGCTAAGGAATTAACCTCGGAGCTTGAAAGTTTTCTAAAGACCTCAAAAGGTTCTATAAATAAATTTGCCCCAAGTCTAAAACAGGACATAAAGCTTGTTGGAGAAATTTCAAGGGACGTTGGAAAAACAACTGAGGGTCTCATTAATGCAATCAGTGCAGGTTCTGATAAAATTCCTGTGATAATAGATAACCTTCTAGCTAAAGCAACCAGCTTAAGAGATATGAACAAATCGTTGATTAGAGCATTAGAAGTTATAAACAAAATAAATCCAGCCAGTAATTTGACTGAAACCATAAACACTTTAAAGGGTTTAGAGGGAAAAATAGAAGTTATAATAACATCCTTAAATGAAGCGAAAAATAATGAAGATAAAATTGATACTACAAGATTAAATCAAATCACAGATATGTCAAATCAAATTGCATCTTCAGCTGAAGATTTATATGGAAGATTTGATGGGCAAATAATGCCATCTATAAATAATATACTAGATAAAGCTTATACTGTAGCAGATGATTCACTAAAGATACTACAACAGGTAGAAGCCAAGATTCCAGATGTACAAGGAATTTTGACAACGGTATATGAAGGCGTAGATAAGGGAGAAGAAGGTATAAAGTTTATTAAAGGAAAGCTTCCAGAAGCTGAACAAACAATAAATGATATAGTTGATAAGATGAATAGGGTGGAGAATGGAAATGGCTTTACAGATATAATAAACATATTGAAGAGTGATGTAGAAAAGAGAAGTGATTTTCTTGCAAACCCAGTAGAGATAGTAGAAAATAAATTATTCCCTATAGCAAATTACGGTACAGGAATGACTCCGTTCTATACGGTATTATCTTTATGGGTAGGAATTCTTCTTTTGTCATCTATATTCACTGTAAATGCTTATGGAAATTACACAAGTACAGAAATTTATTTTGGAAAGCTACTACTTTTTATGACTATAGCAGTAATTCAGGCTTTAATAGTATCCCTGGGAGATTTGTATATATTAAAAATATATTGCGTTAATCCAGTGTTGTTTGTGTTGGGAAGTGTATTCACCAGCATAGTATTTACCTTTATAGTTTATTCTCTAGTTTCTGTTTTTGGAAATGTGGGAAAAGTAATAGCTATAATTTTATTGGTACTTCAAGTGGCCGGTTCTGGAGGGACCTTTCCAATTCAGCTTACACCGAGATTTTTCCAAATTATAAATCCATACCTGCCATTTACCTACTGCATATCCTTTGCTAGAGAAGCTATAGGAGGAGTGGTACCGCGGATAGTAAGCTTAGATATATGTGCATTTTTAGTATATATATCTATATCTCTAGTTATTGCATTGCTATTAAAGGAACCAATAAACAAGATATCAAGAGGATTTATCGAGAGCTTCGAAAATAGCGGAGTAGGAGAATAAGAATTAAAATAGAGCTACTATAATGATAAATATCTACAATGGTACAGTTTTTTTATTTAAACTGATCTTAGGGTGAAATTTATCAAAATGTAGCTCTATTTTTTTATAATCTTTAGAGAAGTTGCAGTTGACACTTGTTCCAATATATCATAATATTAAGTAAATAAATTCGTATATGCTTAATGATATGGATTAAGCGTTTCTACTAGGAGCCGAAAACTTCCTTGCTACGGATATGTGATTAGTAATATTTATAGATATGACTATATTCATATTCCTAAGCCGTGAAGGTTTAGGAATTTTTTTTAAAATTATAGGGAGATAACAAAATGGAATTACTTAAAGAGAAGATAAGGACAGAGGGCAAAATTAGAGAAGGCAATATTTTAAAGGTGGACAACTTCTTAAACCATCAAATGGATATAAAACTTTTAAATGAAATAGGAAAAGAATTTAGGAAAAGGTTTGAGGGAGAGAAAATAGACAAGATACTTACAATAGAAGCTTCGGGTATAGGAGTTGCAGCTATAGTATCTCAATATTTTAATTATGTACCAGTGGTTTTTGCAAAAAAATCAGCAAGCCTAAATTTAGATAAGGAAGTTTATGAAACCAAGGTTCAATCCTATACCAAAAACAAGGTTTTCAATGTAAGAGTGGGAAAAGATTTTTTAAATAAAGGTGAAAAGATACTAGTAATAGATGACTTTTTAGCTAACGGTTGTGCAGCAAAAGGACTCTTAGATTTAATACATCAAGCGGAAGCTGAAGCTATAGGAATTGGAATCGTAATAGAAAAGGGATTCCAAGATGGAAGAAGTGTTCTTGAAAGAGAGGGCGTGAGAGTAGAATCTCTAGCAATCCTTGATAGAATGGAAAATGGCCAAGTCTTTTTCAAATAATATAGTCCACAGTGTGAATGAGTTATTATGCACACTGTGGACACTTTTTTTATAAAAGAAAGCAATATATTAAAATTATCTAAAGCTGATGTTTACATATGACAGCTTTTATCGTCATGTATCCTATATCTTTAGGCAGAGCATCTTTTAATGGTTTTAACTTTGAAGCACCTAGTTCCTCTATGGCTGCTAATATTATAGATTCACTGTCCTTAGGGATAAAGTCATCTAAATTAACTTCCTCTCCTTCTAATGCACAATGAATTATATGCTCTTGAACTGTTGTTATAGACAGATTTCTCATGTCGCTGATTTCTTCTAATGAATGACCTTCATTATATAAGTTTAAAGTGGTTATGTGGCTTTTTTCTTTTATAGGTTCAGAAGAATCTTTAATTGAAGAAGGAACATTTTCATCACTGGAAGAAGCTTTGCTTACAGCTATTTCTGATAGATTATTAGCTTCTATGTATTCGCTGATAGCAGCTAGAAATTTTTCACCGTACTTTTCAAACTTTCCAAGACCTACACCTTTTACTTCTAAGAAATCCTCTTTTGTTCCAGGAAGTCTGTCACTCATCTCTTTTAGGGTGGTGTCGTGGAAGATTATATAAGGAGGAACCTGAAGCTCCTCGGCTAAAGTTTTGCGGAGTTCTTTAAGCTTAGCGAATAGATCTTTGTGTAATCCCTTTGAGTCATTTGTTGTTTTCTTTATCTGCTTTCTAAAAGATAAAAATACACTCTCTTTATTTTTTATAGCATTTACAGCTTTAGGAGTTAAAATCACCCTTGGAAACTCCTCGTCAGTAGCAGCTAAAAAGTTTTCTGCTATGAGTTTATTTATGACTTCTTCTATAAATTTTCTATCATATTTGCTCATAAGGCCGTGGGTGGAGAGTTTGTCAAAGCCTAGTGAGATCATACGTTGATTTTGAGAGCCCTTTAGTACATCTATAACAACCGTTATGCCAAATCTCTCTTTTATCCTATATATAGTGGAGAATATCATCATGGCTTCCTTGGTCACATCTTTAAGTTCATTATCCTCATTGCAGTTACTACAGTTGTTGCAGTCATCTTGGAATTCCTCGCCAAAATAATTCAAGATATAAGACCTCAAGCATTTTGAAGTATAGCAGTAATCAACCATGGCTCTGAGATTATTGTACTCCTGCATCTTTATGTTAGGGGGAAGGGGAGAGTTATCTATGAAGAACTTTTGAGTTTGAATATCTCCTGATGAAAATAACAGTATACACTCACTACTTTCTCCATCTCTTCCAGCACGTCCAGCCTCTTGATAGTAAGCCTCTAAATTTTTAGGCATATTGTTATGGATTACGTATCGAACATTTGATTTGTCTATTCCCATACCAAAGGCATTGGTAGCAACTATGATATTTATATCATCAAACATAAAAGCATCTTGCATCTCTTTACGCTTTTCTTCAGAAAGTCCACCGTGATATAAGCCAGCCTTAAAGCCTTTTTTCAAAAGTACAGAATAAAGATGTTCTGTATTTTTTCTTGTGGCAGCATATATTATACCTGTTTCTTCGCTGTGAGCGTTGACGTAATCAAGGATGAAACGCTCCTTATTTTCTCCTCTAAATACCTTAAAATTAAGATTTTCTCTGTTGAAACCTGTGCAGTATAAATTGGAATCCCTAAGATTCAAGAGAGTTATTATATCATTCTTAACTACTTCTGTAGCTGTAGCTGTACAAGCAAGCACTACAGGATTGCTAGGTAAGAGAGATATAAAGGAGGCTATACCCCTGTAGCTTGGTCTAAAATCGTGACCCCATTGAGAAACGCAGTGGGCTTCGTCGATAGCCACAAAGGAAACATCTATATTATTTTTGCCTAGAAAAAACTTTAAAGCTTCAAGTCTTTCCGGAGCGATGTAGAGAAGCTTATATTTATTATTTTTTAAATCCATCTCACGTTGCTGGATTTCTGAAGAACTCAAAGTGCTATTTATGTAAGTTGAGTTTATTCCCATAGAATTCAATGTGTCCACTTGATCTTTCATAAGAGAGATTAGTGGGGAAATGACTATGGTAAGCCCTTGAAAAATAAGGGCTGGTATTTGATAAATGATGGATTTACCTCCACCTGTAGGCATTAGAACAAAGGTGTCATGACCCTTTAATATATCATCTATAGCTTCAGCCTGACCAGGCCTAAAACTGGTATAGCCAAAGTATTCTTTTAAATATTGAAGTGCTTTTTCCATTAATGATTTACCTCTTTTATATGTTTATATTGTAGAAATCTTAAATTGAGTCTATTAGGATTATTGACAGTATAAAAGAAAATATACAAATGTACATTCGCATATTTTCTTAAAAACCTAATCTATAACTATCCAGTAGCGTTTGAAGATTTTATCGCCGTTTTTAAGTTCATTTTCTAATATACCACCATTTTTAAGTATTGTATGTGATGAACCTATATTTTCTCTAAGGCATGTAATTAGAACTTTCTTAAGACGGAGTGTTTTGGCTAGTGGTAGTGCAAGGTGAAGCATTTTAGAAGCATAGCCTTTCCTGCGTTCAGAAGGCCTAATTCCATAACCGATATGACCGCCAAATTTTAATAAATTATCGTTTAAACTATGACGTATATTTATAGCACCCAAAATTCTTTTGGTGTCATCAACTAGAAAATAAGTATCTGCAGGAACAAGTCCGGAAGGACAGGTATCTATAGATTCAAAGTTTTTTAATGAAATCATATATTCAGGATAGGTGAGGTCTTCCATATTACAAGAAGCTGGTATTATTTTTTCCTTAGCATCATTCCATTCCTTTATATAATCATAAAACTCTTTTTCCATATCATATGTTAGTTTTGTAAGCTTCAGCATTAAAAAGTCCTCCTATATAGTTTGATTAAGGTAATTTTTGATATTCTCCAAAACCTTTTGAGATAATCTTTCTGTACATTGATAAGATGAACCAGATACCTTATGGACAGTTATTACATTTTCAAGCTTTTTTAGCTCTTCGCAGTTCATAATGCCGGCACCATCACATAAATAATAATTACTATCATCACTTAACCAGTTTTTTATAGCATCAATTGAGAATGTAGCACCTAGAGTTGTATTTACTAAAATTTTTCCGTTTCCAAATGCTTTAAATTCATCCTCATAAAGAAGAATAGTATTTTTATTTAAATTTGTAGACACTATGTTTACTGTCTTTAAAAGGTCATGAAGAGGAAGGTACTTCATGTCCTCGGCTTCGGCATGAGGTTTTCTAGTCCTACTATAATAATATATATCTGCACCAAAGGCCTGAAGAGCTTTTGCTACCATATATCCTGTAGTTCCAAGACCGATTATTCCTACCTTTTCATTTGTAAGCTCACTAGGTCTTGCTTTCCACTGAACTTTACCAAAACCATGCATAAGCCTTAGAAGTTCACTAATTGTATAGGCGACAACTCCTTCATCACCATAATCCCTAATACCAAGAACAGTTATGCCTTTTTCCCTAGCAGACAATATATCTACATTGGCGCTTTTTTCATCATAAAGGCTACAGCACATTCCTATATACTTAATGCTTGGACAGTTCTCTATTACTTCCTTATCTATAATTGTAGTGTAAGACACTAAAATACAATCTGCATCTTCTATACGACTTATTATTTCTAAATTATCTTTAGGTATATCATAATATAATTTTACGTCATTAGAGTAATTTTTAAGCTGATTTTCGCCCCATTTATTTAAACCTATATCATCTATAGCAACTATTTTTTTAAACATTGATATTCCCCCTTTGAAATCTATAGGATTATATAAAATTATAATACTAAACCTATATTATTTATAGTAGAATTGGATATATAAGCGATTTTTAATTTAGGGGGATGTTGTATATGAAAATAGCTGCTTTCATGGGAAGTCCTAGAAAGAACAAAAATACAGATGTTATGTTGGATGCTTTTTTAAAGGGAGTTAGAGAAAATTCTAATGAAGATATAGAAAATATATTTCTTCAAAGGTACAAGATATCAAATTGTTTAGCTTGCGATAGCTGCAACAATACTCATAAGTGTGTTGTAAATGATGATATGCAGAATATTTATCCTGTTTTTGAGGAGGCAGACATTGTAGTTTTTGCAACGCCTATATATTGGTGGAGCATGAGTGCTCAGATGAAGTCTTTTATAGACAGGCTATATGCTGTTGGAAGTGCAGGGATGAAGGGAAAGAAAGCTTATGTACTTATGACATATGGTGGAGAACTTCCAAACTCAGGACCAGAACTTGTACAGAAAACTTTTGAATAGGCATATAAAGCTTTATATATAAGTGTTTACTGCAAAATCGTCAAAAATTCGTCAAAAATTAGTAGCAAAAAAAATTAGAAGTTTTGGAGCAACTCAAATGCATTATTTAACATTTCATCTGTAACATGCGAATAAGTCTTTATTGTTTGTTCTACATCATGCCCTAAGATTTTAGCAGCTGTTTTAAAATCTATCCCATTAGAAATTAGCTTTGTTGCATAAGTGTGACGTAATTCATGAACTGTTATTTGGAAACCTAATTTTGAGTAATTTTTTTTCAAATCTCCAGAGATAGCACTTGTGTTTTTATAACTAAATATCCTGCCATCTAAATTTCGTACATTATAATTCTTTAAAGCACTGTATACATCACGAGACATGGGTACGATGCGATTTGAATTTTTACTTTTAGTAGCACCAGAACCATATTTATTTTTATTTATAAGCTTCCATTGTTTATTTATAGATATTGTTTTACTCTGAAAATCAATGTCGTCCCAAGTTAGCCCTATGGCTTCTCCAATTCTTAAACCACACTCTAGCAAAAGTAAACTTATAATATAATAGTTTATATTTTTAGTCTTTAGTTTTCCCAATAATTCTGATGACTCTTTAGAAGTTAATGCTC
>JALEZF010000083.1 GCA_022773025.1 Clostridium sp.
GAAGATAGCAACAAGACTATCTTTGTTATTTTCATATTATATTATTAATTTCGATAATATTTTTAATCTTAAATTTTATCCACAACTAATAATAGAAAAACCCTCTGTTTTTAAACAGGGGGTTTTTCAACAAACTGAAAAGATATAAAGCAGATGAAAAATTCATCTGCTTTATATCTTTAAACTAATAATTATAATTTTTCATATTTTCGCATATGTGGATATTTAAAAGTTTCTCTTCCATAAGCTTTTTGTATGAGCATAAAAACTCATTAAGCTCATTATCATTTAAATCAACATTTTTAGGACTCTTTATGGTGATGTTTTCTTCATTCATTAATATCTCAACTTCATTTATATCATTTTTTATAAAATATGAGTTTACAGCTTTTGTAGTAAGTTTTGAACCATATTTGTCCTTAAAGCTTAAAGTCTTTCTCATTTTTTCATAATCAGTAATCTGGTCTATATTAGGGATATCGATACCCATATTTTTCATCTGATTTGCTATATCCTCATTGCTAACTCCATATCTTTCCATAAGCTTTTGTTGCATATTTAAAAACTTTTCTTGAGAAATGTTATTCTTCTCCATATATTCTGAGATACTCTTAGAAAGGTCTCCCATGGTTATCTCACCTTGAGCTAAAGAATAGTATAAGGAATATATGTATTGCTCAAGCTTATCTACATCCTTATCTTTAGCTTTATTTTTTATTTCATCAAAATTTATTATTCCATCCATAATCATTGTTCCTCCTTATGCTATATAATTATATTATATATTTTATTTTTCAAATTAGTATTAAACTTTTAGTAAATTCTTAATAATTTTTTCTATTCTTTTTTAATTTTTTTTATTTACAATAAATTAAAGAATATAAGAAAGAGGTGTCTTATGAAAAACACTAGAAAACATAGAAAATCCTTCTATAGAAATTATAAAATAAAACTCCTTTTATTGAGCACTTTAATACTATGTCTTTCTTTTGCTATAATAACTCAAATAGATGAAGCTAAAACTCAAGGAGACAATTCAACTGTTCAATCTCAAATCTTCAACTATTTATCTTCTTCTAAAAACCAAAAGAAGACTTATGAAAAAGCCATAGACCTTAATGGAGGCTCTAGCGAAAATACTTGTGTTTATTTTATCGCTGAAGTTTTAAGACAAAACCATATATATATGGAAAATGAAACCTGCAATACAGCCCAGCTGATTTCAAAACTAGAGAATCTAGGTTGGAAAAAAGATTTTGATTATACTAAGCTAAAGCCTGGAGATATATGTTTTACTACAGATGGCACTCCTCAAAATACAGGTGCACCATCTCATGCTTACTTTTTTATGAAGTGGAAAAAAGAAGGTTCTTACGATGAAGCTTATATAGTCGATAATCAAGCTAAGGATTATGATGGCAAGATATATCATCTAAGAAATATAGCTTCAGTATCTAATTTTAATGGACTCACAAAAGATCCATTTAGCTTTTTTATGAGAAAATAAATTACATATATTTCCTAGGTAATATATGTAATTTATCTTTCTTTTGCAATGAGCTCTAATTTTTCTTTTTTAGATAACTGCTTTATGGCATATTCTCTCTTTAAAGCTTCTCCTTTTGTTTCAAAGATTTCAAAATATTTTAGTTCTATTGGTCCTCGTCCCATAGTATATTTTGCTCCTTTACCTTCTTTATGTGCCTTTATTCTTTTTTCCAAATTGTTTGTCCACCCTGTATATAGTGTATTGTCCCCACATTGAAGGATATAAACGTAATTCATATTTCTTAATCTCCACTTGTTTTTTTTATTATTATATCACGAAATATAAAAAGCTCCCATAATGAGATGATGATCCTTTCATAGATACAAGGCATAAGTTCACAATATGGGAGCTCTGTATTTATTTTTTATGCCCTTACAATCTTCTTTTTCCATTTTCCGCCTCTATAGACCATATATCCATAGATACATACTATAAGATTGCTAAAACTCATAGAAAACCAAATTCCAATGGAACCTATGTCTGTTAGATACTTAAATAATAATATCATAGGTAGTCTTACAAACCAAAGCCTTCCTATTTCCATATTCATAGAATACTTTGTGTGACCTGATCCTTGGAATATTCCTTGGAATATACTAAACATCCCCATAAGAGGCATTGAAACCGAAATATAATTCAAATAGGTGATACCTTGATTTATAACTTCCATGTCATCTTTTGATCTCATAAACAAATTTATTATAGCTTCATTCTTCCATATAAGCACTATACATCCTAAAATTGAAAAACTCAAAGTTAGCTTCATAGCTTTAGTGAAAGATTCCTTTACTCTACTTGGCTGATTATAGCCAAGGTTTTGACCAACTATAGATGTAAGAGCAGCACCTACCCCTGATGCTGGCTGCATTATAAGAGAGGTTATTCTATTTACCATACCAAAGGCTGCCATTGTGGCATTGCCATAAGATGCTATAAATCCATTTAATATCATAAAGCCTAAAGCTGAGCCTGATTGTCCTATAGATGATGGTAAAGCAATCTTTATAACCTTCATTAAAATTTCTCTATTGAACTTAAAATTTTTAAAATTAAGCTTTATCAAATTCTTAGATGATTTTTTTAATACAAAATATCCTGCTACAGCAAGGAATGCTTTTGCAATTAGCGTTGCCCATGCAGCTCCTGCTATTCCTAAATCAAAGACAAAGATGAAAATAGGATCTAACACTATATTAATTACAGCACTTACTGCACTTAAGGCTGTTGGTGTTGCAGTATTTCCTTGAGCTACCATAACGGAATTAAAGTTGTTAAACAGGAACATAAATGGAAGATCTAAAAAAGTTATTCTTAAGTACTCTATACTGTACTTTGCTAAATCTCCTGTAGCTCCCATAGCTTTTACCATAAATGGAGTTAGCAAAAAACCGAGAATAGAAAATATTATAGATGCTATAGCTGATATTGCTACGATTTGACTTGTATACTTGCTACACTCCTCATACTTTGATGCCCCCACAAATTGAGATAATATAGATGTACCTGCTATAGATAGTCCAATTCCTATAGATATAAATAGGAAATTTACAGGCCATACAAATGCAGTGGCTGCAAAATGAGTTGAGCTAATTTCACTTACATACATACCATCTGCTAAATTGTAAAGAGTTTGTATTAGGTTATTTATAATTATTGGTACTGCTAATGTTATGATTACTTTATATATATCCCCATTTAAAATCAAATTTCTTCTAGACTTAGTATCCATTCAATCCCCCCAAAGTTCATAATATCCAAAGAAATTATAACATAAAGACTAATCTATATTTTATAAATACCGTACAGATTCATTAAAACCAGTACTGATTTGGTAAAATAAAAAGCCCCATTACTAAAACTAATAGTTTTAATAACAGGGCCTATAACCTTTAAATTTATTTATCTTTCATAGCTCAAATTCAAGAAAGTATTTATATCCTCTTCTATAGTCTTTAAGGAGCCTCTCCAGAAGTTTATATCGTGTATGTCTATTCCCATTATCTTTGTTACATCTGCTATCATATTCTTTCCTGTTACAGAAAGAAGCTCTTCATACTGATTAGGGAATTTATCTCCGCGTTTCAAATACTCAGCATATAATCCTTTTGCAAATAAAAGTCCAAATGCATATGGGAAGTTGTAGAAATTAAAGTCTGCATCGTAGTAATGAGGCTTCCAAGTCCACATATATGGATGAAGATAATTTTCATCAAGTCCATCACCATAAGCTTCTCTTTGAGCTTTTAACATGACTTCTTTAAGCTCCTCTGCTGTTAGTGAACTTTCTTTCCTTCTTTCAAAGAGCTCACTCTCAAATAAGAATCTTGAATAAATATCAACTATAACTTGGGTACAGTCACATATTTCATTTTCTAAGATTGCAAAGGCTTCATCATGTGTAGCTTCTTTTATAGCTGCCTTTTTTACTATAGTTTCGCAGAAAGTTGATGCAGTTTCTGCAATGGGCATTGGATAATCAGCATTAAGTATGCTTTCATTCTTGAGACATTCTTCATGGAATCCATGTCCAAGCTCATGAGCCATAGTTATAGCATCTCCAAGATTGTTTCCATAATTAAGCATAACTCTACTTTCTCCAAGGCTATGAAGTCCTGCACAGAATGCCCCTCCTACCTTGCCTTCTCTAGGATACACATCTATCCAACTATTATCACAGGCCCTCTTTGCAAAGTCACCTAAATGGTCACTAAAACTTCTAAAATTCTTTTCAACAAAGGCTTTTCCATCCTCATAGCTATACTCCATATTGGCTTCTACAACTGGAGCATAAAGCTCATAAAAAGGAAGTCCATTTTTGTAGCCTAAAAGCTCTGCCTTTCTTCTTAGATACTTTCTGAAAACAGGAAGGCTCTCCTTCATAGCACTTAGCATAGCTTCTAGTGACTCCCTATCCATTCTTGAATTTTCAAGAGTCATATTAAGTGGAGAATCATAACCTCTAAGTTTGCACACTGTTATTACTTCGCCTTTTATAGCATTTAAAGCTGCTGCAACTCCATCTTCAATAGATTTATAAGACTCTATCTCAGCATCATATGCCTTCTTTCTTTCTTCCTTGCTATTGCTATATGCCATATTAAGCACCACTGTAAGTGGAAGTTTCTTTAGTTCCCCATTAACTTCTATTTCAACCTTATGGTTAGAAATCAAAAGATCCTTGTATTTAGACCACGCTGTTGAACCATTATTTTTCATTTGAGCTATTATGGATTCCTCATTTTCACTGAGAATATGACTACTCTTTCTAACTATTTCTTTTATGAAGAATTCATGCTCCTTTAACAATTGAGACTCGTTAATAATTAGGTCTATGTTTTCTATTTCACTTATCCATTTATTCATTCTAGTATTAAATACGGATAAAAGACTAAGCTTTTGGTCGAGTATATCAGAGCATTTAAGTGCTTTTGTATTCTTAGATTCTACACTTATTGTAAGATTTACAAAACTCATGAGCTTTTCTATATAGGATGAAAAGCTTTGAAGCTCTTCTATATAATTTTCAAGCTTTTCTTTTTCTCTATCATGACTTTCACAAACCTCATCAGCAAGCTTATTTAGCTTTCCTATGTGACAATCTAAGCTATTCATGTCATTTTGAAATTTTTCACATGTAAAAGAATCATATAGTTCTTTTAAACTCCATTTTGAATTCATAAAAACCCCTCCATCCATTTAATCCTGTTCCTATATTATATCATATCTGCTATAATTATACTTATTAAATGTTGAGGTTGGTGTTATTTTATGAAAGGTTATTTACATATTTATACTGGTAATGGTAAAGGAAAGACAACAGCTGCTTTTGGTGTTGCTCTAAGAAGTATATTTTCCGGAAAAAGAGTTTACGTGGCACAGTTCATAAAAGACATGAAATACAGCGAAACTGAACTTACAAAACACTTTGATAATATCACAATAGAGCAGCTTGGTTGCGGATGCATCATAAATAGAGAAGCTAATGAAGAAGATAAACTCCTAGCTCAAAATGGACTAAATAGAGTTAAAGAAATTCTCACTTCTTCTAATTACGATTTAGTTATATTAGATGAACTGACTATAGCCATATCTCTTAAACTTTTAGATTTAAATGAAGTCCTAGATACTATAAAAAATCGACTAGAAAATATAGAGGTCATAGTTACAGGCCGCTATGCTCCGAAAGAACTTATTGAGATGGCTGATTTGGTTACTGACATGAAAGAAGTGAAGCATTATTACAGTAAAGGTGTTTTATCAAGAAAAGGCATAGACTGCTAAAATATATTAAGGCTAACTCTTCAAAAGTGAATAAATACCCTCCAAAAAACTAAACCTATTTATATAATTAAGGAGGGATAACCAATGAAGAGAAATTTTTATAACTCAAGAAAAAAATTATACAGCATTTTATGTTTGCTTTTAGCCTTGTTTCTTTTTACTCCAACAATAGCTAAAGCTGATACTGGAAATTTAGCTCCACGGCTTATGATAGATTTCAATAACAACGGAGAATTTCCAAATAGCTTTAGAAAAATGTCAGATAAAATATACCCTACAAACAATATTCCAAGCATAAAAGGATTAGACAAATTAAATGCTTCTGGTAGTGCTGAATTCACCAGCAATTCCTTAGACATAATAAAATCTTCTATAGGAAAAAAATTTGTAGTGGTAGATTTAAGACAGGAATCTCACGGCTTTCTTAATGGTTCAGCTATAAGCTGGTTAGGCTTAAAGAATGATTTAAACAAAGGGTTATCACAACCTGAAGTGGTGAAAAAAGAAGATGCTTTATTGGGAAGCATAAAGCTAAATACTCCTATCAAACCATTCAACAGTCCTGGTAATATCGTTGCAAATTCTGTTTCTAACGAAGAAACTCTTGTAAAGAGCAAAGATTTAGACTATATTAGATTTGCCGTAACAGATGGTGAAAGCCCAACAGATGATGTTGTTGAAGATTTTGTAAAATACGCAGCGTCACTGCCTTCAGATACATGGCTTCACTTCCATTGTAAAGAAGGTCAAGGAAGAACTACAACATTTCTTTCTATGTACGATATGATGAAAAATTCTAAAGATGTATCCTTTGATGATATAATTTTTAGGCAATTTTTATTAGGACGAGAAAATCTCTTACAACATCCTCTTACCACTCCAACACAAAGGGAATCATTATTAACAAACTTCTATAAATACACTAAAGAGAACAAAGATAATTTTAAAACTTCTTGGACTGATTGGCTAAAGAGCAATAATATTCCCCTTTACCTTGGATGTAATTGAATAGACTAGAGAAAACTGTTTAGTTTTCAATATCTTTAATCTAAAAACCTCAATTGATAAAAAAGCAATTGAGGTTTTTTATGAATATCATATTTTAAGGTGTTAGTCTTGTTCTGTCCCTTGGAAATAATGAGGCCTCTCTCACATTTGAAAGATTTAAAAGCTGTGATGTTATTCTCTCAAGACCGATGGCAAGGCCACCATGAGGAGGCATTCCTATCTTGAAAATTTCATTGTAAGTGGCATAATTTTCAGGATTTAAACCTTTATATTTCATATTTTCAACTAAAAGATTATAAT
>JALEZF010000089.1 GCA_022773025.1 Clostridium sp.
CAGTAAAGGTATCCTTTGGAGGAGTTTGTAGGAATATTGCAGAAAATATGGCTAGGATTAATATAAATACTAAGCTTATATCCACATTGGGAAACGATGAAAAGGGAAAGAGCATATTAAAGTATGCTGAAAGTATAAACCTAGATATGAGTGATTCTATTATATTAGAAGGAGAATCTACTCCAACTTATATGGCTATACTTAATGAAGAAGGAGAAATGGAGTCTGCAGTTGTTGATATGAATATAACTGACAAATTAACAACAAAATTTATAGATTCTAAAAGTGACATTATAAGAAATTCTGAATATATAGTGGTTGATTGTGATAATCCCAGTATTTTAGAATATATGATTGCAAAGTACAATGGAAGTACAAGATTTATATTAGATCCTGTTTCAGCATCAAAGGTAAAGCACGTTAAGCATTTAATAGGAAACTTTCATACCATTAAACCTAATAGACATGAGGCAGAAGTCTTATGTGGATTTTCTATAAAAGATAATGACGATGTAAGAAAAGCTGGCAAATACTTTTTAGATTTAGGAGTCAAGAAAGTATTTATAAGCTTAGATGCTGAAGGAATGTATTATAATGATGGTAATGAAGAGGGCTTTCTAAAGACACATGATGTTTCTGTAGTCAATGTAACAGGGGCTGGAGATTCATGTGTAGCAGGTATATGCTATGGATATATGAATGAGTTAAGTGTAACAGACACTTTAAAATATGCCATAGCCATGTCAGCCATAACAATATCGCATAAAGATACAATTCACCCTGAAATGGGATGCGAGCTAGTTGAAGAATATTTGAATAAATTAAGATTTTCAGAGATTAAATGTAATTAAGTTTTAGATATGAATGAAGCTGTAAGGTTAATTGTGTATAACTTTACAGCTTCATTTAGTTTGTATACTAATTAAATTTAAGTTTAGTATAGGTATTTTTTTAGAGCCTTAAGAGAAAATAATTTTATAACTATTTAAAAATAAAATAAAAGATGAGTATTTGCAGAAAAAATATAAAGGAAATTTTGTATTAATTTATATAATCACATGTTTTTCAGTATTATATCAGTATAAAGTAAAATTATTTTTATGATTCCAGAGTGGGGTGAACTATCTCAGGAAATGCTTGATGAATTTGAAAAAGAAAGTGGAATTAAAGTAAAGGTAAGTACTGTGAGCTGGGATGATATATATTTATTCTAAAAAGATAAAAGAAAAAATATTGTAAAATATCCGTACACTATTCCTTTAAGTGATGAAGAGTCAACAACTACATCATTAATATGGTTAGCTTTTGCTAAAAATGGAGTAGTATTTAATATCAACTAGAACTACAGTTTTAGAGAAACTAATAAAAGAAGACAAAATTAAAAATTCTGGTGCAATGCTAGAACAGTCAAAGCTTATTAAATCACCATTTCCAAAAGGCGTACCTAACTATTATACTGAAATGAGTAAAGCTATGTTTAATGAAGTGAATAAAATGGTGAATGGTGAACTTACTCCAGAAAAAGCTTACGAGCAAATGGAAACTAAAATAAATGAATTAGCAAAAAAGTAATGAGTACCATATTTCAAGGGGTGCCCTTTAGGCAGTCCTTGACTCTGTTTTATGAAGGGAGAAAAGTATGATAAAAGGACAAAACAAGTTTCCCTATTTACTTCTCATCCCCAGTATGATAATAATGATAGGACTTGTTATAGTACCTATAATAGTTACGTTTTTCTTCAGTCTTGAAAGATATAAGCTTACAGAGCCTAATAATAGGGCCTTTGTTGGGATTGAAAATTACATAGAAGTCTTACAAAGTGAAGGTTTTAGATATTCTTTAGTGAATACTTTGTTTATTGTTATAGTAGTAATTATAATATCATTAATATGTAGCATAACTGTAGCTTTAATATTGAATAAAAAGGTGAAACTAAATGGAGTTTTAACGGCTATAGCAATACTTCCTTGGGCATTATCACCTATAGTTAATGGAATAGTATGGAGATTTATATTTTATCCTGGATTTGGATTCATGAATAAATTTCTAGTTTATTTTGGAGTGATTAGTGAACCTATAACTTATACGATAAACAGGTTTATGCTTATGTTTATAATAGCGCTGATTGTGTCTTGGAGGATTATCCCGTTTTGTGCCATTATATTTTTATCAAATATGCAGTCTATACTGGAGCCTCTTTATATATCATCCAAAATAGATGGAGCTAATAAAGTGCAGACATTTTTCAAAATAACATTACCGCTACTTATACCATCATTTATAGTGGTTATAACCAATATAACCATAAGTGCTATGAACGTATTTGACGAGGTTATTGCTTTATCCGGATACAGCGATCTTGGTCAAACTCTATTAGTTTATAATTATGTAAATACATTTAAGTTTTTAAATTTTGGTTTAGGAAGTGCAATTACATATATAATCATGCTTATATCAGGCATAGCAGGATATTTCTACATTAAAAATATTTATAATCCAATAGGAGTGAGAAGATGAACAAGTCTAATTTCATTGAAAAAATAGCTTATACAATTGCCGTAATTATATTTGCATGTGTTTCAATAATATTTCTTTTAACATGTAATCAATTCCAAATACCATTAATACTTGCTTCGTCTGAAGCCACAAAACCATTAAGTATGATAATGGCTGAGTTTATGACTAAAGATTCTATACAATATGGTATTACAGCAGCGACTGGAATACTTGCAATAGTTCCACCTTCATTAATTGATATAATGTTTAGAAAACTACTTATATCAGGTTTTACTCAAAGTTCGGTAAAAGGATAAAGCTAAAGCTCAAAAGGCTTTAGCTTTACTTTATTCTAGATCCATCCTTTGGATCAAATATAAATATTCCTGGCTCCTTGAAGAGAACCTTCACCATCTCATCTTTTGTAACATTTACAGTAGAAGGTACAGTGATTTTTATATTTATATCTTCAATGGACAAATCAATAAGTTTTTCTCTACCAAGAGTATAAAAGTTCTCAACTTTTGCTAAGACATTATAGGAGTCACTGTCTGTTAAAGTAATACTTTCAGGTCTTATACCTAGAACTACATCTTTATTAGTAATTTCCTTTGGAAAGTTATATTTTATTTTAATATTTTTATTTGTAATTAAATAATCATTTTCAAATTTGCCATAAATTTTATTTATAGTAGGATTTCCAAGAAAACCAGCAACAAATAAGTTGTTTGGATTATTATATAATTCCTCTGGAGTGGAATACTGCTGCACAACGCCTTTGTTCATTAAAAGTATTTTATCAGCAATAGTCATCGCTTCTTCCTGATCATGGGTTACGAATATAGCAGTTATATTTGTGCTTTTTTGTATTTTTCTAATTTCTTCACCCATTTCTATTCTCAGCTTGGCATCAAGGTTTGACAAAGGTTCATCTAAAAGAAGTATTTGAGGCTCTTTAGCAAGTGCTCTTGCTATCGCAACTCTCTGCTGTTGACCTCCAGAAAGCTCTTTTGGTTTTCTGTGAAGCATAGAATTGATATGTACGAGATTAGATAACTCCTCTACTTTTTTTAACCTGTCTTTTTTAGAGATATTTTTTATTTCAAGAGGAAATCCTATATTTCTCTCCACAGTCATATGGGGATATAATGAGTAATTTTGAAATACAAGTCCTATATTTCTTTTTTCAGGAGGAATGTTTGTCACATCTTCATCATCGAAAAAGATCTTTCCTTCGGTGACTTCCAGTATGCCTGAGATAAGATATAGCAGGGTACTTTTTCCACAACCACTTGGACCTAAAATACATACAAGTTCACCATTGTTAAACTCAACATTTAAATCATCAATGGCTGTAAAATTATCAAATTTCTTTGAAAGATTTTCTATTTTAACTTTCATAATACATCACCTTCAAATAATTATTTGTCATAATATAATAATATCAGAAAAAAACAGCAAAGGTGTATTTAATTATTCAATAGAACTTCTATGTAGGATAAAAGATTCTATATAAGAAAAAAATTATATGTAACGTTGAATATAAGGTTTGGAATAATAATTTTATTATCATGGGGGAAACTTATGGCAATTGTAGGGGTAATAAAATATAATGGAGGGCCAGATGTACTGGCATGGAAGTATCCTAGTGAGGAACTTGGAACATGGACTCAGTTTATAGTAAATGAATCTCAAGAAGCGATATTATTTAAAGGTGGAAAAGCTTTAGATATATTTGAAAGTGGAAGACATACTTTAAGTACAACAAATATACCTATTTTAAATAATATCGTGAATTTACCATTTGGAGGACGTTCTCCATTCACTGCTGAAGTATGGTATATAAATAAAATATTTTCACTAGTATTAAAGAATAGTAAAACTATAAAGATATTGGGTATTGTATTTCTAAAAAAATGCAGATTCAAGGAGAGAAATTCAAGAAATATATTTCTATAGTAATTAATAATAAAGAAACATCAATAGATAACATAACAGCTTATATGAATATAAGCTGTGAAGAAGTGGTAAGAGATCTTCAAACTATGATTGATAAGGGATATTTCTTAAATGCATATGTAGATTTAAGTTCAAGAGAATTTGCTATTAGAACAAGAGAATATGAACCTATAAATGTTAATGGAAGTTCTTCCCTTAATGAAGTGCAAGAAGAAAAACCTAAAATGAAGGTTGTAGTATGTAGAAATTGTGGGGGAAACAATACTAATACTATATTAGAAGGAGAAGTTTCTGAATGTGAATTTTGTGGTTCTCCTCTAAGTTAAGGTAAAAAAGAAATGTTCTGTATCAAAACAAATTTTGATACAGAACATTTTATGTTAATTAACAATATTTATGCACATGATGATGTTTCAACTAAGTCGTCTTTCTTTAGTGCTTTATTTTTAAATACAATACTTCCAATAAATCCAGCAAGACTTCCACCTAGAACTGCGAAGAATAAAGCGCCTAGGACAGCCATTGGAGGATTGAAAGCAAATGGTGCCATCAGTCCTGGTATAGGAGATGCTGTTCCAGGGGCATTGTTAATGATGCCGAAGACAGCAGCAGAAACTCCAGCTAGACCACCACCAAAGAAATTAGAACAATAAATTGGAATTGGATGAGCTGTGATAATGTCAGATTGAGTTAATGGTTCAAGCATAACAGCAATTATGTTACTCTTATTACCCAATTTTAATCTGTGGAATATTAATCCATTTGTGAAAGACCCTCCAACACATGCAATGGCTGCAATTCCCATAGCAAGTCCCTGTAACCCAAGCATAGCAGTTAATGCCATAGAGCTTAAAGGAGAAGTACATATCATCTTAATGATTCCACCTAGCAAAAATCCCATAACTAAAGGAGATTGTTCCGCAGCTGCAGAAATTGTTCCACCTATAGTAGCTAAGGTAGCGTTTACAGCAGGGTCAACCAATATTACTATAATTCTAGCTAAAGGAGCAATAAGAAGGGCACCTAATATTATATTTAGTCCCTCTGGAAGCTTGCGCTCGATAATTGGAGAGATAAATCCAACTATATAGCCAGCAATAAATCCAGGTAAAATTCCGTAGCTTCCAACTGCTACACCAGCAACCACTGCAAATATAGGATTTGCTCCCATGCTTATAGGAACTAGAATAGCTGCAGCTACACCACCCATACTACCGGATACAGCCCCTAATTCTTTAAAGAAAGTAAGGCCAAATAAGTCTCCGCTTATATACTTGTGAACTGCTTCAACTAAGAAAGTTGCAACGGCAGCATTAGCCATACCAGACATGGCTTTTTGTCCTTTTGGCATCTTTAAACTAAAGAATGAAAATCCTGCTAATGTTAATAATAATAGTCCTATTCCTGAAACAATCGTCATCATAATTTGTTCACCTCATATTATTTTTTATTCTTAGATTAAGTTAATGATAAATATGAAGTTTCAAAAGATTACAAAAAGTATCAGAGAGAAAAAAATTTTTTTAATTTTTACTAAATGCCACCAATGAATTCAGGAAATTTTTAATCTTCACGTTTCCATGACGTTCACTTTTACCACGAATATAATTCATTTCTTTACGGACTTGTTCAAAATTATAAATAGAACTAGCATATTCAATGAAGGTATCATTTGAGTAATCTTCAATGCCAAGATTAGCTAGATTCACCATTCCAGCTATAGCAGCTCTTCTGATTCGTTGCTCTACAGATTTTGGAGAATCACTGAATTTACTACATAATTCATGTAAAGTAGATTCTCCAACGTGTTCTTCGTTTTTTATTAAATAGTCTACTAAAGTTATAATATCTTTACTACCATGATCACCAAGGATACCTAGTTTCTGAAGGATTGATTTTAACTTTGTGATATGTCTAGGCTCTCTAGTGCTAAGATTAAAGGGAGTGTCTGGCTGTGTAGTACCTAATTCTTTTTCAAAAATGTTTTGCATTTTAAGCAGTGTACGGTTCATAGATAAAGTTTGAATTACATTATTTAAAACTGTCACTACCTCTACGCTATTTATAGGTTTTTGAATAAAGAATTCAACACCACTTTCGTAAGCATTTGCAATCATATCTTTAGAAGAAACTTGAGATAGCATAATAAACGCAGTATCAAGAAGAAATGATTTTGCCTTTTTCACAAAAGTGATACCATCCATTTCAGGCATTAATAAATCAACAATTATGATATCAGGATTACATAGTTTCACATCTGAAAGTGCATCTTCTCCATTATTACATGTCCCACATACACTTCCTAGCTGACGGTCTTCAATAATCATTTTTAAGATATTTAAAACATTCTTATCATCATCAATAAGATACAATTTCATTTGTAAATCCCTCCAAATCCTTTTTAGATAATTGTATGTAAAAAGTAGTTTGATTTTCTTTGGATTCTACCCATACTTTGCCTTTAAACTCTACTTCCACTATATCTTTCACTAAACTGAGCCCTAAACCCCTATTAATCTCTCCGGTAGAATAATTAATCTTTGTAGAGAAACCAGGAGAAAATATATCAGTTATGTTATCTTTATCAATTCCCTTACCAAAATCAGTTACAGAAAAAATATAATCACTATTAGTTTCTTTTTCTCTAACAATAATTTTGCCTTCTTCAGGAAAGCTTGCCTCTAATGCGTTAGTAAACAAATTGTTGAAAAGAGACATTAAATAGTAAGGTTTGTTACTATAAAGCTTTTCATCGCATTGAATATCCATTATTAAATTCTTCTTGTGGGCTTTTGCTTCACGCATATGTACATCTTGGAGTATGCTAAAGATTTCTGAAACGTACATGCCTGAGTTCCGTAAATCATCATTTAAGGCCTCGGAAATTCCACGCATTATAAGCATATATTCCTTCTTTATTTCATGAATATCTTTTGCGATACCAAGAGCAGTTCTTGAGAGGGACTCATCAACATCACTGTCTTTCATACGATTAAAGAGCTTATAGGAATCATTCATGGTATGTTCTATTAAAGCAGTATTTTTCTGCATCCATATAATTTCTCCTTTAAGCCTAGAGATAAGAAGCAGTAATTTTTTGTACCTCTCAGCATGTTCCTTGTTTATAAGGGCAAAGCCATAGGAATCAATTGCTGTGATAATGAACCATATTAATATTGTACGGATTACAGCAGCAATTAAAATGCTGAATTGTGCATTGAAAGTAAAGACATCTAAATGAATTCGATATAATAGTTCCACAAGGTTCGCACAATAATCCATTACGATAAGAGGTAAGAAACATCGGTTTTTATCAAGGATATAATTCTTATATTTATAATAAAAATGAAGCAAGCATCCATATGTAAGATAAAAAAGGACTTCAGGAAAAGAATTTTTTAAAATATCAATATAAAATCCCACCTGAAGATAGCTTAATAGAACACGGGATAGAAAGACTCCAATAGAAGATAAAAAAGTAACAGGAATGATTGGAAAATCATCTAAAAGGAAAAGAAGTACTGGAAATAAGAAAATTCCAATAGAGATTTTAAAATCTGTAACAACTAAATTAATATTGATTTGTGCTAGAAACACTACAAGTATGCTAAAGAAAAAAATTCTATTCCAAGAGGAAAGTTTATCATAGTAAGATCTTAACATCTTAAATACTCCTTCTCAAATAATATATAATATATAGTAACATATAAGATAAAACTACGCACATATTTAAGTGAATTTTTAGAATGTTTGATTAAAATTCTTTGAATAATATTTCTATAAAAACTATGTTATATTAGTAGGGGAAATAATATAACGTTATTTTTTATATGGGAATAAGAAATGAAAATAACAAAAGATAGAAAGTTTTACAGATTGCTATTTAGTATATCAATTCCTATTGCAATGCAAAATTTAATAACATTTGCAGTGGGAATGATTGATACTTTAATGGTAGGAAGTTTAGGTGAGGTTCAGCTGTCTGCAGTGTCTATTGCTAATAATTTATTTTTTGTACTTACAATATTAATGTTTGGACTAGCTGGTGGATCCAATATAATGATTTCTCAATACTGGGGCAAGGGAGAAAAGAAAGCTATACAAAGAATACTATCTCTCATGTATATAGGATGTATTGGGATAACAACATTATTTATTTTGATTGCTGCAATAATTCCAGAAAAGTTCATGATGATATTTACAACAGACAGTGCGGTAATAGAAGGCGGTGCAGGTTATCTTAGAATAGCTTGTATAGGTTATTTGTTTTATGCTGTTGCAAACTGTACCATAATAATGCTTCGATCAGTGAAAACTGTAAAGATATCTATGATAGTATATAGCACTTCCTTAGTGGTCAATGCTATACTAAATTGGATGTTTATTTTCGGAAATTTTGGTGCGCCAGCTCTAGGTGTCAATGGAGCAGCTATAGCTACGGTGACTGCAAGAATAGTAGAGTTCTCTATAGTTATGATTTTTATGTTTAAATATGAAGACAAAATAAGATTAAAACTGAAGAATTTATTTTATATAGACAAAGTTATATTAAAGGATTATATCTCAAACTGTACACCGGTACTATTAAATGAATTACTTTGGTCCACAGGGGCATCAATGGTTTCTGTTATAGTTGGTAGAATGGGTACAGAAGTTGTTGCTGGAAATAGTATAAATAATGTTGTATTTCAATTTGTAACAGTGTTTATTTTTGGATTATCTAACGCTTCTTCAGTAATTATAGGAAACACTATAGGGGAAGGAAAACATGATAAAGCAAAGGAATATGCAGGTACTATAGGTGTATTTAGTGTAGTTATGGGAGTGATTTCGGCTATAGTTATAACTATTATAAAGCCTATAGTGGTAGATTTTTATAATGTTTCAGAGATGACTAAAATTATAGCCATGGATATCATGGGGGTAACATCTATAGTTATAGTATTCATGTCTCTTGGTGTAAATATGATGATGGGAGTATTAAGAGGAGGCGGAGACGCAAAATTTGTACTCATAAACGATATAATATTTATGTGGCTAGTAGCCGTACCGGGAGGTTTTCTTGCGGCCTTTGTATGGGAGATGCCTGTAGCATTGGTATTCTTGATATTGAAATCTGATGAAATATTAAAATCTTTCGTGAGTTTAGTGAGAGTAGCTAGTGGAAAATGGATAAATGATGTAACTAGAGAAATTGCTTAATAAAATATCTTGAGTTTTATGCTTTTAAACTTGGGTTGGGATACATAATCCTTACAAATAATAAGTTTTTTAATACATTATCTTAAGTTAGATATTTACAGTAAGGAGATAAGCCAGTATAATAAAAGTGAAAAGTCTTAATTAATCGACAAATTGCCGAGGGGGAAGATGTTATCATGGAAACCAAAGAAAAACTTAAGAGTCTAGCTGAGGAAGCTGCAATTTTAATCAAAGAGTTTGATGAGGTGGATATATTATCAGAGGATCTATTTAATGAAGTCAATGTAAAGGAGAATGGCGTAGCTATATCAGTGGATGATGTATTTGAAGGTAAGGCTGAATATCCATTAACTAAAATAAGCTCAGTATTCGATATGTGCATGAGAGGATGGGGTCCAGAGCCTGCAGGTTTTTATGATGCGCTAGAAGAAGCAAAATATGAATTAAAGGACAGCATTACAAAATGTAGCAAAGAAGAATTCAAAAAATATGCTGGAGATTTAGCTTATGCTGAGTATAGGTGTGAGGCTATATATGAAAGACTAAAGGAGATAGAGGAAGAAGCAGAAAGAATGGAAGCATAATATAAGACAGGGCTATTGCATTGAGCAATAGCCTATTTTTACTTTTAACAATAAAATTATTTGTGAAAAAACTCCTAAGAATTTTCATGGTTTTTCGTAGAATATTATATGGAAAACAAATGGAAAAGGTAATATTATTAACTTGTGTAAACGTTAACTTAAATTAATAAAGTTATTAAGATGGGGGAATGAAAATGAAAAAAGTTAAAAAGTTATTGGCAATAGCATTATCAGTAACAGCAGTAACTGCTATGATGGCAGGCTGTGGAAGCAGTGACAAGAAAACAGGGGATTCAGGTTCAAGTTCGAAAGTCTTAATAGGTTCTGCTATATACAAATTTGATGACACATTTATGACAGGTGTTCGTAATGCTATGCAGGGAGAAGCTGACAAAGAGGAAGTTAAAATTGAGTTAGTTGACTCACAAAATAAGCAGCCAACTCAAAATGAGCAAGTTGATACATTCATTACAAAGGGAGTTAATGCTTTAGCAATCAATCCAGTTGATAGAACAGCAGCAGCACCAATCATTCAAAAGGCAAAGGACAAGAAACTTCCAATAGTATTCTTAAACCGTGAGCCAGAAAAAGCTGATATGGATAGCTATGATAAGGTTTGGTACGTTGGAGCAAAGGCGGAGGAATCAGGAAAATTATCTGGTGAGATAATTGCTGATTACTTCAAGGCAAATAAGGGTGCTGATAAGAATGGTGATGGAATAATTCAATATGTAATGTTACAAGGAGAGCCAGGACATCAAGATGCAACTTTACGTACAGAATATTCAATTAAAGCTATAGAAGAAAAAGGATTTAAAACTCAAAAACTTGCTGCTGATACAGCAATGTGGGACAAGGCTAAAGCAACTGACTTAATGAAAGCATTTATAACTGGACAAGGTATAGGTAATATAGAAGCAGTTATCTGTAATAATGATGATATGGCACTAGGTGCAATAGAAGCTTTAAAAGCTGAAGGATATAACAATGGAGATGCAGCTAAGTATATACCAGTTGTAGGTGTTGATGCTACAGCTCCAGCATTACAAGCTATGAAAGAAGGTTCTTTATTAGGAACAGTTCTAAATGATGCTGATAACCAAGGTAAGGCAACAGTGGCTATAGCTGCAGCAGCTGCCCAAGGAAAAGAAATAAATAAGAGTACAATAGGCTACGAAGTAACTGATGGAAAATATGTATGGATTCCTTATGTAAAGGTTACTGTAGATAACTACAAGGACTTCATAAAATAATTGATGTAAGTTTTAAAAGGATGTGGAATCTTCAGATTTCCCATCCTTATCTTTAAGAAAAGGAGATTTTGTGGATGAGTGAAGAATTTGTACTGGAAATGAACCATATAACAAAGACATTCCCAGGTGTTAAAGCTTTAGACGATGTTTCATTAAAAGTTCGCAAGGGAACAGTTCATGCACTTATGGGTGAGAATGGAGCGGGAAAATCCACATTGATGAAGTGTTTATTTGGAGTTTATGATGAAGATGATGGCGAAATTATATTAGATGGTGAAAAAAGAAAAATAGCATCATCTAAACAAGCATTGGATTTAGGTATATCAATGATACACCAAGAACTACATCCAATAAAGTTTCGTCCTATTATGGAAAATATTTGGCTTGGCAGATTTCCTATGAAGGGGATAGCTGTTGATAAAAAATCTATGATAAATAGGACCAAAGATTTATTTGATGAAATTGAACTTGATATAAATCCAGAGGTTCTTGCGGGAAAGCTTTCAGCATCTAATCTTCAGCTTGTAGAAATAGCCAAGGCAATTAGTTATAATTCAAAAATAATAATTATGGATGAGCCAACATCATCTCTTACAGACAATGAAGTAGAGCATTTATTTAAAATAATAAAAACTCTTAAGAATAGAGGATGTGCAGTTATATATATTTCTCACAAAATGGAGGAAATCTTAAAAATATCTGATGAAGTTACTATTATGAGGGATGGAAAGAATGTGGGGACATGGGATGCTAAAGATCTTACTACAAATCTTATCATAAGTCGCATGGTAGGAAGAGATTTAACCCATAGATTTCCAATAAGAGATTATGTTCCAGGAAAAGAAGTGGTTTTGAAAATAAATGATTTATGTTCAGATAATCCTAAGTCATTCAAGCATGTAAGTTTTGAACTGCATAAAGGGGAGATATTAGGAATAGGAGGCCTTGTTGGGGCACAGAGAACAGAGCTTGTAGAAGCAATATTTGGACTTCGTACAATTCAAAGTGGGACAATAGAAAAGAACGGAAAAGAAATAAAGATAAGATGTGTTAATGATGCAAAAAAACAGGGCTTTGCACTTTTGACAGAAGAAAGAAGAGCAAGCGGCATATTTGGAATACTATCCGTACTTGATAATACTGTAATAGCAAATCAAAAAAAATATTCTACTTTCGGAGTTCTTAATGATTCTGAAAGGTATAAAGCTTCAGTAGAATCTAATAAGGGATTAAAGACTAAGACTCCAAGTCAAAATGAACTCATGGAAAATCTTTCGGGAGGAAACCAGCAAAAGGTACTGATAGCACGTTGGTTACTTACAGACCCAGAAATTCTTATATTAGATGAGCCTACGAGAGGTATAGATGTAGGAGCTAAATTTGAAATATATACTATAATGCAGGAGCTAATCAAGAAGGGAAAATCAATCATAATGATTTCCTCAGAAATGCCTGAACTTTTAGGTATGTCAGACAGAATAATGGTTATGTGCGAAGGACGCCTTACAGGAGTTTTGAATAAAGAAGAGGCAGACCAAGTTAAGGTTATGAATTATGCAACAGCATTTATGTAATAGGTATATTGAAATTATGATGGAAAGTGAGTGATATGTATGGAAACTTATGCCAGTGGTGGAAAGGTAATTGCTCGTAAGGACTTTGGAAAGAGGTTCCTTATAGTAGGCGTAGTACTTTTAGTATTGGCCATAGCATTAAAATTTATATTAGACCCAGAAGTATATTTTGATTTATATCTTTATGTTGGAGCCATAGCTATTGCTACATTAATCTATGGAGCAAAGCAGATATACGGTAAAAAAAGCGAAGGGGTTCCAGTTGAGATCTCTGCCAAAACAGCAAAAGGATTTTTAACTAATAACGCAATAATATTAGCTTTATTAATGCTTGTAGTAGCCATAATGATAATTGAGCCACGTTTTATGCAGTATGAAGTAATGCTTGATATCTTAACTCAGTCATCAACAAAGATGATAGTAGCTTTAGGTATATGTTTTACATTGCTTATTGCAGGTACTGACTTGTCAGCTGGACGTTTAGTTGGACTATCAGCTGTAATATCCACATCAATGCTTCAAACAGCAGACTATGCTAATAGATTTTTCCCAGATATGCCTCAAATAGCATTGATACTCCCAATACTTGCAGCAATACTTGCTTGTGTATTATTTGGAGCTCTTAATGGTTTCTTGGTAGCTAAATATGATATGCACCCATTTATTGCAACATTAGCTGTACAGGTTATGGTATATGGAGTTTGCTCGCTATACTTTGATATGGCACCAAACAGATCACAGCCAATAGGGGGAATAAGGCCAGACTTTATTGCTTTAGGACAAAAGAAGCTCTTTGAGATTGGAGAATTTCCAGGGATATCAATACTTGTTCCTATAGCACTTGTCTTTGTAGTTTTGGTATGGTTCATATTAAACAAAACTGTATTTGGAAAGAATGTTTATGCTATAGGTGGAAACCGTGAAGCAGCAGTTGTTTCTGGTGTTAATGTATTTGCAACTATAATGGGGATCTTCATCTTTGCTTCACTTTTATACGGGGTAGGAGGTATACTTGAAGCAGCTAGAACTGCAGGGGCCACCAACCAATATGGAGCAGGGTATGAACTGGATGCTATAGCCGCCTGTGTTGTTGGAGGTGTCTCCCTAAATGGTGGGGTAGGTAAAGTAAGTGGAATAGTATCAGGAGTTTTGATATTCACTGTAATTCAATATGGATTACAATTTATAGCTGTAAGTCCAATGTGGCAACAAGTTATAAAAGGTATAATCATAGCTGTAGCAGTTGCTATAGATATGACAAAGTATAAGAGAAAATAAATAGTTGCTTTTTTAATAGCTTTAAGGGTATTTGATGTGACCTCCATAAGTTAGATTTTCTAGGTCTAACTTATGGAGGTCAGTTTAATATTTTAAAGTTATTTTTATAGAAGTTTATTTGGTATATATCTGAACAAATGGTAAAAATTTTGATAAATATGGATTGAAATACACATAAAAGTATAATAATGGTATAATGTCTATAGATATATTTAAACGATTACTACATTTAGGAGGATAGCTCATGTATAAGATCATGATAGTAGATGATGAGGAAGAAATAAGGCTTGGAATAATTAAAAGAATGGACTGGGAATCTTTTGGATTTGTAGTGGTAGGAGATGCAGAAAATGGGGAAGAGGCTTTAGAAAAAGCAGAAAAACTTGAACCAGATGTAATAATGACGGATATAAGGATGCCATTTATGGATGGACTAGAACTAGGGAACAAAATATCACAAATACTGCCATCAACAAAAATAATAGTATTTTCAGGCTATGATGATTTTGAATATGCAAAGCAAGCTATAAAGATAAATGTAATCGAATACTTATTGAAGCCTATAAATTCAGCTCAACTTGCTGAAGTACTTAAAAATTTAAAGATGAAACTTGATAAAGAGTATGATGAAAAAAGAAATATAGACATATTAAAGCAGCATTATTTAGAAAGTTTACCTGTGATGAGGGAACAGTTTTTTATAGGAGCAATAGAGGGACGTGTAAAATCAGACAGCTGGAAAAGTGAGATAAAGAATCTTTGTGTAGAATTTCAAGGTGAATATTTTGCTGTTGGTCTGATTAAATTAGAGGATATAGACAGAAGTGATGAAGAGTTTATAAAAGAGAACTCTCTTCTTCTAATATCTATTAAGAAGATAGTAGATGAAAACATGAGCAAATTCTGCAACTTTGTAAGTTTTCTTTATGTGGACAAAGTAGTTGTTATAGGGAATTTTAAAGATAAGAGTGACATAAATAGAGAAATAAATGGCTTAAACGAAGTATGTAAAATATTTTACAGAATAATGAATAGAAATATTGCAGCAGGAATAGGGGATATAGTTGAGGAGGCCTCAAAATTATATTTGTCCTATAAAACTGCAGAGGATGCTTTAGAATATAGGGTAGTATTAGGAGGTGGACGTGCTATTTACATAAATGACGTGGAGCATACAACTTCAATTCGATTGCAGCTAGATGAAAATAAAGAAAGAGAACTACTAAATGCTGTTAAAGTATCTTCCGTAGAAGAAATAAGAAATGTAATAGGAGAATTATTTAAAGATATTGAAAGTGCCGTTCTTCCATTCAACCAATATAGAATTTATTTTATGGAAATAATGACATCTCTATTGAAATTGGTACAGATATACAACTTAGATATAGATGAGATTTTCGGAGAAGGGGTGAATTTTTATAAATATCTAGAAAAACTAAACTCTATAGAAAAGATAAAAGAGTGGTTTATAGAGAAAGCCACAGCCATAAATAGCGGCATAAAGAAAAATAGAATGAGGTCTTCAGCTGTTATTGTGGAGAGTGCAAAGGAATATATAAGAAAAAATTACATGGATCATGATATTTCAGTGGAAAAGCTATGTGATAGTATACACGTGAGTCCTACATATTTTTCTACTATATTTAAAAAGGAAACGGATATGAACTTTGTAAGTTTTCTAACTGAGGTAAGGCTTGAAGAAGCTATAAAACTTTTAAATACAACTGTAGACAAGACTTATGTAATAGCAAATAAAATAGGTTATGAAGAGGCAAATTACTTCAGCTACGTATTTAAAAAGAAATTTGGAGTTTCTCCATCTAAATATAGAAAGAATTGAGCTGAAAATAATGAGTAGACTTATGGAATTTATTGTTGAAAAATATAGAAAAATAAGCATACAGCAAATGATAGCCATTTCCTTTACACTGATATCAGTAATAGGTATGTTTAGTGTTGGTGTTACTTTGTACATAAGGTATATAAACTCAAACAAAGAAACTATAGCTCAAAACAATATAGCCATATTAGAACAAGTAAATATAAATATAGATAGCTATGTAAGAAACATGAAAAAAATATCTAATTCAGTTTATTACAGCGTAATAAAAAGAGCTGACTTCAATAAGGATAGCATAGAGAATGAACTGAATTTATTATACGATACAAATAAAGATTCCATAGTGAGCATATGTGTATTTCTAGAGAACGGGGATCTTGTGGCATCATCACCTCTAGGACAGCTTAAGAAAACAGCAAATCCAGCAGGTAGTGAATGGTTTCAGAAAGCTATAGATGAAGGAGAAAATGTACATTTTTCAACACCTCATATAGAAAACCTGTTTTTTGATCCAAACTATGAGTATCATTGGGTAGTATCTCTTAGCAGACAAGTTGAACTTACCTATGACGGAAAGGTAAAAAGAGGAGTTCTTGTAGTAGATATGAACTTCAGATCCATAGAGCAGATTTTCAAAAATGTTACCCTTAGAAAATCTTCTTACACTTATCTAGTTCATAAGAATGGAGAAATTATATATCATCCAAGGCAGCAGCTCATATATAGCAACCTCCTTGAAGAAAATAATCTAAATCATGCAAATTTAGAGGATGGTAATCACAATGAAGTGTTTCAAGGACAACAAAGGGTAATAACAGTAAAGACTATGGGATACACAGGATGGAAAATCGTATGTGTGACTCCTATGAGAGATATAACTTCTGACTATAATCAGATGAAGGTCTTTGTCATAGTTATAATGACTTTTGCAATAATAATACTTATTTTAATAAATAAATTTGTAGCAATGCGGATAACAAATCCTATAACAGAGCTTGAAAATTCCGTTAGGAAACTTGAAAGTGGGGCAAAAGATATAGAGATATCCATAAAGGGCTCCTATGAAATAACGCACTTAGGAAATGCAATTCAATCCATGGTAGACCAGCTTCATTCTCTTATGGACAACATAGTTAAAGAGCAGGAGGGAAAGAGAAAAAGTGAGCTTAATGCTCTTCAAGCACAGATAAACCCTCACTTTTTGTACAATACCTTAGAGTCTATAATATGGATGATTGAAAATGGAAATTATGAAGGAGCTATAAATATGGTTACGGCTCTTGCAAAATTGTTTAGGATAAGTTTAAGCAAGGGGAAGAATATAATTACTGTAAAATCAGAAATGGAGCATGCAGAAAACTATTTAAAGATTCAAAGCATAAGATATAAGAATAAATTTGAATATAGATTTGAAGTAGAAGATGAAGTTCTAGACTTGATGAGTATAAAGCTTATTGTACAACCTCTCATAGAAAATGCAATATATCATGGTATGGAGTTTATGGAGGGTGATGGAGAAATTGTGATTTCAGCCTATATAAAAGATAAAGATTTCTATATAGATGTTAAGGATAATGGTCTTGGAATGGAGCAAGAAGTGGCAGATGAACTCTTACTTAGAGAGATTAAGTCTACGAAAAAAGGATCTGGTACAGGTCTTAAAAATGTAAATGCTAGAATAAAGCTCTATTGTGGAGATGATTACGGACTAAAGATTTATAGTGAACCAGATGAAGGAACGACTATAAGCATTCATATGCCCTGTGTAAAGTATGAAGATATTCAAAATAAGGAGACTTAGTTTATGAAAAAAAAGAAAAAAGTCATAGCTTATATATTATTAATAACACTCATATTTGCAATTCTTATTTTGAAAGAAAATATTTTTTCTAATAATGAAAACAAGGTATACAATATTTCAATAATAACCAGAGGAAAAATGAATGAAAGTAGGAGAATAATGAAAAGTGGTGCAGAGCAGGCGGCATCCGAAGTTAATGCAAATATAAAATTCATTTCATTATCAAAGGAAAATAGCATAGAAGAACAAATAGAAAACATAAAAAAAGAAATTTCAAATGAAGCAGATGCTATTTTAATTGATCCTGCTGATTATGAAGAACTAAGGGAAGTTATTGAAAAAACTAATAAAGATAAACCTGTAGTTCTTATTGATTCAGATATAAGTGGTAAACATAAAATAAATAAAGTAAGCTGTGATAACTATGCATTAGGTGTGGACTTGGCTAGAGAAATTTTAAATCACCAAGTTAAAGATGAAAAGGTGGTCGTGGTAAGAAATGGGCTTAATTGTAGTAGAATAAAGGAAAGATATGATGGATTTATTGATACTATGAAGAAATCTAACAATACTATTTTGTACTGGGATATGAGTGATGAGGAAAGTGAAAAGTATTATAGTCAAGCAAAAAGTTTTCTTCAATATAACAGTGTAGACTCAATAGTAACCTTCGACAGCTATATCCTTCAAAATATAGGTGAAGCTAAACGTTCCTTAAATGCGGAAGGTAGTGACACAGAGTGCAGTATAAAGCTTTATGGAGCAGGAAGTGACAGCAAGATAATTTCCTTATTAGAAAATAGACAGATTACAGCCATTGCAACAGAAAATGAATTTAATATAGGATATTTAGGTGTAAAAAATGCTGTAGATAAAATTTCAGGGAAGAAAATTGAGGATAATACTATAAGGTCTACGGTTATAAATAGCGACAATATGTACTCTAAGGAAAATCAAAGATTATTATTTTCTTTTGTAAAATAAACTAGGAGGAAATGTGCATATGGATAAATGGTATAACAAAATCCTTTTAGGAATATCTATTATGTCTATGGCAGGAGCTTTGACATCATGTGATATAAAAAATCAAAGTATAAAATCAACAAAAGAGATGAAAATAGGAGTTACTTTATATAAACAAGATGACATGTTCATATCAAATGTGGCTAAGAGCGTAGAAGAATATGCTAAAACTAAGGGGGCTAATGAGAACTCAGAAATAAATGTAAATGTAGTATATGCCAATGGAAGTTCTCTAGAGCAAAATAATCAAGTGGACAAATTCATAAAACAAGGGTATGATGCTATTTGTGTTAATATGGTAGATAGAACAGAAGC
Source organism: Clostridium sp. (assembly GCA_022773025.1). Taxonomy (GTDB): domain Bacteria; phylum Bacillota; class Clostridia; order Clostridiales; family Clostridiaceae; genus Clostridium_X. The sequence goes on from JALEZF010000089.1 coordinate 19,327, forward strand.
AGCGGTAATAGTTGAAAAGTGTAAGAAAGCTGATATACCTCTTATATTTTTTAATAGAGAGCCTGTAGAGGAGGACATGTACCTTTGGAACAAAGCTTATTATATAGGCGGTATGGCGAAGCAGTCAGGAGAACTTCAAGGAGAAATAATAGTTGATGCATATAAAAGGGACAAAAACTATGTAGATAAAAATGGTGATGGAAAGGTTCAATATGTAATGCTGGAAGGTGAACAAGAACATCAAGATACTTTACTTAGAACGGAATATTGCATAAAAACAGTAAATGAAAGTGGCATAGAGCTTCAAAAACTTGCTGATGAAACTGCAAATTGGCAGAGTTCTCAAGGAAATTCTAAAATGGCAAAGTGGATAAGTGAATATGGTACTGATATAGAAGTTGTATTTTGCAATAATGACGCTATGGCTCTAGGAGCAATAGCTGCATTAAAGGATACTAAAATAGAAAAGAATAAAAGACCTTTAGTAGTAGGAATAGATGGAATTCCAGAGGCAATAAAAGAAATAGAAGAAGGCAACATGGAGGGAACGGTAATAAATAATTATGTAAAACAGGCAGAAGCTATAATAGATTCAGCTTACGATGTAATAACTAAAGGACAGGTTACGTCTATATACGGACTTAGAAGCGGAAAGTATATAGATGTACCTCATGAAAAATTCACTAAGGAAAATTTAAAATAGAGATGTAATAACAATGTGTAGTTAAATATGCATTGTTATTTTTTTAATATTTTATAAAAATCATATTGACATGATAATATCAAAATAGTATTATTGTATTAAGGTAGTAATACAACAGTACAATAATACAAAGTAAGGAGTTGAGATTATGTCATGGGAATTAAAAAATGACAGACCAATTTATACTCAACTGATGGATCAAATCACACTCAAGATAGTGTCAGGTGAATATAAATCAGGAGAAAAGCTTCCGTCAGTGAGAGATCTAGCAGCTGAGGCAGCAGTAAATCCAAACACTATGCAGAAGGCTTTAACGGAACTGGAAAGAATCAATTTAGTTTATAGTGTAAGAACAAGTGGTAGATTTATAACGGAGGATATTGATATGATAAAAGATATGCAAGAAAATCTAGCCAAGGATGAAATAAAAGAATTTTTAAAGAAAATGGAAAAGATAGGTTTCGAAAAAGATAGAACATTAAAGATAGTAGAGCAAGTAATGAAGGAGATGAAATAATGAATAATGTAATACTAGAATGCAAAAGTCTTACAAAGGATTACGGAAATAAAAAAGCTTTAAATGGAATAGATCTTACCTTAAAAAAGGGAAGAATAGTTGGACTTCTTGGACCAAATGGAAGTGGAAAGAGTACCTTAATAAAACTTGCTAATGGACTTTTGACCCCTACAAGTGGAGAAATCCTTATAAAGGGCATGAAACCAGGATCTGAAACTAAAAAGATAGTTTCTTATCTTCCAGAGAGAACTTATTTAAACGACTGGATGAAGGTTTCTGACATCATAAAATTCTTTTCAGACTTTTATGAGGATTTTAACCAAGAGAAAGCTTATGATATGCTTGGAAAGCTGAAGATTAATGCAAATGATAAACTAAAAACTATGTCAAAGGGTACAAAAGAAAAAGTTCAATTGATATTAGTTATGAGCAGAGAAGCAGATATATATTTCTTAGATGAACCAATAGCGGGGGTTGACCCAGCTGCAAGAGATTATATATTAAACACAATTATAACTAACTACAATGAGAATTCAACTATAGTGATTTCAACACACCTTATATCAGATATAGAGAAGATTTTAGATGATGTGGTATTTATATCTTATGGAGAGATTTATCTAACTAAGAGTGTGGATGATATAAGAGCAGAAGAAGGAAAGAGCGTTGATGAGTTATTCAGGGAGGTATTCAGATGCTAGGAAAATTAATGAAATATGAATTTAAAGCTACGGGAAGACTATTAGTTCCGCTTTATATAGCACTTATGATTTTTACAATTATAAACAAATTATTTATGGGAGATGACACGTATGCAGATCTAGGTACAAGCACCTCATTTAGAAACTTTATTCAAGTAGTTACTATGATAATATATGTTGTAATAATGGTATCCATATTTATAGCCACATTGGTTATAATAATTCAAAGATACAGAACAAACCTTTTAGGAGATGAAGGATATCTTATGAATACACTGCCAGTTAAGTCATGGCAGAATATAATGAGCAAGCTTTTAGTATCTTCCATATGGATGATATTAAGCGTAATCATGTCTATGCTATCTATAATTATACTAGCTTATCAAAAAGATATGTTCTCTATGTTTGGAACAGTGATGTCAGCCTTATTCAAAGAAGCTTACAGCTATATAGGAAGCAATTTAGTATTTTTTATCATAGAATTTGTACTAATGATTATAGTAGCAATATGTGCTTCAATACTAATTTTATATGCTTCATTATCTATAGGAAATTTATTTACTAAAGGAAAAATATTAGCTTCTTTTGGGGCATTCATAGTTTTGAATACAGCATCTAAAGCAATCTCAGCTTTTGTACTTGTACCTATGATTTATAATTATGGTTATAACGGAAGCATAGATACATTTTCAGCAACACCAGTTCATATGCTATTTACTTTTGCTATAGTGGCCACAAGTATATTTTCAGTTATATACTTTATCATAAGTCACTATGTATTAACTAAAAAATTAAATTTAGAATAATATAAAAATCCATGGTTTAAAAGAACTGTGGATTTTTCTTTTTGCCTGCGTGAATGTTTGTGAATGAAAATGACCTTTTATGATTGATTTTGAATTTAAAATGGAGTATTATGAAATTAAGGAAGTGGTGTAAATGTTAACAGAAGAAAGACATGAATTAATTTTGAAGGAATTAGAAAAAAATTCAGTAGTTTATGTGAGTAGTTTAGTTGAGACTCTTGATACCTCAGAATCAACCATAAGAAGAGATTTGAATTTTCTTCACAATCAAGGAAAGCTCAACAAGGTTCATGGCGGAGCAACAGCTATTAAGAAAAATATTCATACAAAAGATGACGAGATAGAGGTTAGAAAAAATCTTCACACTGAAGAGAAGATAGCCATAGCAAGAAAAGCCGCAAGCCTTATAAAAGCTAATGATTTTGTATATATTGATGCAGGAACGACCACGGAACTTATGATAGATTTTATAGAAGAGAAAAATGCAGTATATGTTACAAATGGAATAAATCATGCTAGTAGATTAGTTTCAAAGGGATTTACCGTATATATTTTGGCAGGAGAAGTAAAAATATTAACACAGGCTATCATAGGAATCGAAGCTGTGAACTGTATTAAAAAATATAATTTTACAAAAGGCTTTTTTGGAACCAATGGAGTGTGTATAGAAAAGGGCTTTACAACTCCAGAGATAAAGGAAGCTCTTGTAAAGGAAACGGCACTGAAAAAAGCTAGAGAAGCCTATATATTAGCTGATGACTCTAAGTTTAATGAGGTTAGTTGTGTAACTTTTGCAGATATAAAAGATGCAGCAATAATAACATCAAATATAGATAACAAATACAAAGAATTAGTAAAAGCAGATACAAAAATATTAGAGGTGGTACTAAGATGATTTACACGATAACATTTAATCCAGCTTTAGATTACATTGTAGAGGTTGATGATTTTAAAGATGGAGAGGTGAATAGAAGCTGTTATGAGGAGATTCATGCTGGAGGGAAGGGTATAAATGTTTCTATAGTCCTAAATAATTTGGGGATCAAGAATAAAGCCCTTGGATTTATAGCTGGGTTCACTGGAGATGAAATAGAAAGAAGAGTAAGGAAAATAGGCTGTGATACAGATTTTATAAAGTTATCAGATGGTATGTCAAGAATTAATGTGAAATTAAAATCGAAGAAAGAGTCAGAAATAAACGGTCAAGGACCTAGAATAACTGATGAAGCTTTGGAAAATATGTTCCAAAGGATTCAGGATCTTAAGGAAGGCGATATTTTAGTCCTAGCGGGGAGCATCCCAACTACTCTTCCAAAAGATATTTATGAGAACATAATGGCTAGGATTGAAGAAAAAAAGGTAAAAACTATAGTTGATGCCACAGGAAAGCTTCTTTTAAATGTTTTAAAATATAAGCCGTTTTTGATTAAGCCAAATCATCATGAACTTGGAGAATTATTTGGGTTAGAGCTTAAAGAGAGTGAAGAAATTATAAGATATGCTAAAAAGCTTCAACACATGGGAGCTAGAAATGTATTAATATCCATGGCTGGAGATGGAGCCATAATGGTAACGGAAGAGGGTACCGTGATAGAAAGTAATGTGCCAAAGGGGAAACTAGTGAATTCAGTTGGAGCAGGGGATTCAATGGTTGGAGGTTTTATAGCGGGATATTTAAAAGACAACAATTTTGAAGAGGCTTTTAAGATGGGAATTGCAACTGGCAGTGCTAGTGTATTTTCAAAGGGGTTAGCAACAAAAGAAAAAGTAAATGAATTATTAAAGCAAATAATATAATAAAGAAGCAGTAAAAATGAAGATTAGAGATTTATTAAATGCTAATTCAATAGCCATAAATCCTGAAATTAAAACAAAAGATGAAGCCATAAATAAATTAGTAGATCTTATGAATAATTCGGGAAATCTTAATGATAAAGAAGAGTACAAGAAAGCTGTACTTCAAAGAGAAGAGCTAAGCACTACAGGAATTGGTGATGGAATTGCAATACCTCATGCTAAGACTTCAGCAGTTAAAAAGTCAGCTTTAAGTGCCATGATTTTAAAGGATGGAATAGATTACGACTCATTAGATGGAGCACCGGCAAATCTTTTCTTTATGATTGCAGCAACAGATGGTGCAGACAATACTCACCTTGATGTATTAGCTAGACTTTCAACTATGTTTATGGACTTTGATTTTAAAGATAAGCTTATAAATGCTTCTTCTGAGGAAGAATTTTTAAGATTAATAGATGAAAAAGAAAATGAAAAATTAAACAAAGAGGAAGATAGTAATAAAAGTGGATATGAAGTATTGGCTGTAACTGCATGTCCTACAGGAATTGCACATACATTTATGGCAGCAGAAAGTCTTGAAAAAAAGGTTAAGGAACTTGGAGTTTCTATAAGGGTGGAAACAAATGGATCTGGCGGAGCGAAGAATGTTTTAACAAAGGAAGACATTGAAAATGCTAAGTGTATAATAGTAGCGGCTGATAAGAATGTAGAAATGTCGAGATTTAATGGCAAAAAAGTAATTCAAACGAAGGTTGCCAATGGAATTCACAAGTCAGAAGAACTTATAAATAGAGCTGTTAATGGTGATGCACCAATTTATCATCAGGCAGAGGGATCTTCATCCAAAATTGATAAATAAAAATATTTTATTAGAACAAAGTGGACAAGCAGTTGAACCATATTTTTATATAGATATGCCGCCAATTATGGGAGTTATGTCAGCCTTAGTATTTGCATTTGTTTTAGGAATTGGCTTATCTAAAGTTAGAAATAGTACTCTTTTAAAATCAATGGAGGATTTTAGTTCTGTAATTTTGATGGTAGTTACAAATGCATTAATACCATTAGTTCCAATTTACATAGGATGTGTATTTGCAAAATTAAGTTTTAGTGGAGAAATATTTAGCACAATGAAGTCATTTGGAATTGTTTATTTAATATTATTTTCATTACAAATAATTTATATTTTAATCCAATATAGTATTGCAGCAGGGATAAAGAAAAAAAATCCTCTTTCACTTATAAAAAATATGATGCCTGCATATTTAACAGCAGTAGGTACGCAATCATCAGCAGCAACTATACCTGTGACGTTAGAATGTACAAAGAATAATGAGATTCAAGATGAAGTGGCAGATTTTGTAATACCACTGTGTGCAACCATACATTTAGCGGGAGATACTATAACATCAGTGCTTACATCTATGGCTGTTATGTATATGAATGGTAAAATACCTACATTTTCAATGATGATGCCATTTATATTTATGTTGGGAATAACGATGATTGCTGCGCCTGGAGTGCCCGGTGGAGGAGTTATGGCGGCCCTTGGTCTTTTGGAATCAATGTTTGGATTTGGAACAGTGGAAAAACCTATAATGATAGCATTACATGCAGCTCAAGACAGTTTTGGAACAGCAATCACAGATTTTTTTCGTTAATTTTTCTTCGATTTGTCTATTATCTCTAAAACATAATAGGTACCTGCTATATACATACCCATTATTGGAACATAATCACTAAATAAACTTAAAAGATTATCATCTTTTGGTGATTCAAATTCGAATATTATTTTGTTATCTTCTGGAGGGGTACCTTGAAAAGAAGGGGGAACAACATTTTCATCGGCACTGTTTCCAGAAGTATAGATCTCCTAATAAGCCTTCGCTGAGGCTGCTTGAGCATCACCTGTACTGCATTGAGGATTTGATAGAAGGCATCTTTTACCACAACCAGTACAAGTCAACCTTCCTAAGAAATCTCCAAGAGATTCTCCTTCAGATACAGCTGTGCCTTCAAAGCTTCTATCTACATTGCCATGACCTTTTTTGCCACCAGCACCACCCTGAGGACCTCCTTTAGTATTAACTTGCTTTTTCTTCTAGTGTGCTTTCCTCTTTTGAACTTTTGTCTTTAGCTAGTCCGTAAACAAAACCTAGGACAGCACCAAGAATAGAAGGGATAACCCATACTAATCCTTCACTAGCCAAAGGCATTCCTTTAAGGAAAGAGAAAGTTAAACCGAAACCTTCTAAACCAGCTAATATACTAAATATTGATGTGAAAAGCATACAAGATTGATAAACTGATCTGTACCCTCTAAATAAATTATGAGCAAATGGTAAAAGTATTAGAACTATTGCCATAGGATATATGATGTTAAGCACAGGAAGAGAAAATTCTAATATTTTATTTAAGCCTACATTAGCAAAGAGCATGCTTGATAGACATAATACACTAACCCACACTTTGTAGCTTATCTTAGGCATTATAGTTACAAAGTATTTGCTGCATGAAGTTATAAGACCAACAGAAGTGCTTAAACACGCTAACGAGAATATAACTCCAAGTATTACGATTCCCTTTGAACCAAATAAATATAAAACTATATTTGTAAGGCTTTGAGCACCATTTTCCACAGGACCTAAGGTTCCTTGAGCAGATGCACCTAAGTATGATAAGACTATATATATGATTGTTAATACTAAACCAGCAATTACACCTGCTTTTATAGTATTGTTTATAAGACCCTTTTCACTGCTAACACCTTTTTCTTTCAAAGTGAAAGCTATTACTATACCAAAGTTAAGCGCAGCTATGGCATCCATAGTCATGTATCCATCCAAGAAACCTTTTAGAACTGGACTCTGTGAGTAGGAAACTGTAGGAGCTGAAAATCCGCCTATAGGTTTTATTATACTTGCTACAAAGATTAATGTTATAAGAACTAAAATACATGGTGTAAGTACTTTTCCTAAACGGTCAACAAGTTTTGACGGCTTAAGGCTAAGCCAAAAGGCTAATGCAAAATAGCATAGAGTATATACCAAAAGGGGTATAGCACTTACACTTATAGAAGCAGGTAAAAATGGTTTGACTCCCATTTCAAAAGCAAGGCTTCCAGCACGAGGGATACCTAAAAAAGGTCCTATAGATAAATATATTAACACTGTAAATGCTAGTGCAAAAGTTTTGTTCACGCGACCTGCTACAGTTTGAAGTCCATTAGCTTTAGCAACAGTTGCTACAGCTAAAATAGGAAGACCAACTGCAGAAAGTAAAAATCCTCCTAAGGAAAAAACTAAATTTGTACCAGAAAGCTGGCCAAGTAGTGGTGGAAATATGAGGTTTCCAGCACCAAAAAACATTGAAAATAACATTAAACTCACTAATAATAAATCTTTCTTTGATAATTTTTCCATTTGAATTCCTCCTAGTTATCATATAAATATTAATCGGGCCACAAATATCTATGTCACTTTCCATGACCACCACCACCTTTCTTATTAAAATTTTGCAAATAAAAAACTCGTCCTTATAATAAAAGGACGAGTTGAACTCGCGTTACCACCTTAATTCCGCTAAAATAAATATATCCTAGCGACACTCACTAACGTACTATCATACGCGTTCCCTGTAATGGGGGACAGCCATCAAATCTTACTATTTTTCAGATTTGCTTCTCGGAGATGATTTTCAGATACACATTGTACATTGGCTCTCAGCATATACCAATTCTCTGTAGAACAAAAAATATAACTTACTTTTTCTCGTCGTAGAATTTAATTATTACTTCATATAAATTTATAACATGTTTCTTTAAAATTGTCAAGTTTATATAAAAATTCTTAATAAAATGAAAATGTAGAGGCTAAAAGAATAATAATACATAAATTGTAAAATGCCGATATTACAATAATAGGAATATTAGATTGAAAAATATAACATAAAACACTATAATAATGAAATAAATGTAAAATATAATATATAAATATATAAATTAGGAAATTTTAATAGATAAGGAAAAAACTATAGGTATTATGAATTAGATTATAGTATTATTAATTGATATAATTCCACATGGACATATGAAAAATGTAGTAAGGGGGAATTATAATATGAAAATGAAAAAGATACTACCTATTATTCTTGCTTCATGTATGCTTTTTCTTAGTGCTTGTGGAGGAGAAAGTAAGGAAGAAAGTAGTACAGGAAAGATAAAGGAAGGCGGAACTATAGTGTTTGCAGCTGGAGGAGATCCAAGAGTGTTAAATCCAATGTATGGTAATGATAGGGTTACTATGACAATAAATAATGCATTATACTCACCACTATTTGATATAGAGAATGGTGAGAAACAGTATTATTTAGCAGAAAGTTTTACACCATCAGAGGATTTTTTAACTTACACTTTAAAATTGAAGAAAGATTTAAAATGGCATGATGGAGAATCTTTAACAGCAGATGATATAGTATTTACTTTAGATAAAATCTTAGATCAAAGCCAAAAATCCTTATTAAGAGGAGATTTCTTAGTGGATGGAAAACCTGTAGAGTACAAAAAGGTAGATGATTTGACTATTGAGTTTAAATTGCCAAGAGTCATGATGAATTTTGAATCTGCAATAGCTAGTTTTTCACCTATACCAAAACATATATTTGAAGGAGAAAAGGATATAGCTACAAGTACAAAAAATGAAAATCCAATAGGAAGTGGTCCATACAAGTTTAAAGAACATAAAAAGGGAGAAAGTGTTACATTAGTTAAGAATGATGACTATTTTGGTGGAAAACCTCATATAGATACTGTAGTTTATAGAATAATAGCTGATTCTAATTCATCAACTTCAGCATTTTTAAATGGAGAAATATCAGCAAAATATGTTGATCCAAGAGATGTTGATAAGTTTGAAGGAAAAGCGACTTTAGAGACTTATGATGAGGGAATGTTAGTAAATGCTATCATGAACTTTGACAGTCCAGCTTTATCAAAGAAAGAAATTAGACAAGCAATAGCTTATGCTTTAGATAAAGATGAAATGATAAAAGCAGGCTATATAGATGAAAAATATGCATTAAAAGCATTTTCAGACTTAGTACCAACTACTTTGTATTATACAGAGGATGTCAACAAGTATGATAAGAATGTAGAGAAGGCTAAAGAACTTATAACTAAATCAGGAATGAATGATATAAAATTAAACGTGATTTTTACTAATGGTAATAAGTCGGATGAAGCCACTACACTAGTTATGCAACAAAGATTAAAGGACATAGGAATAGAGCTTCAGCTTGTACCTATGGAGAGAAATGCATTTATACAAAAGTTATTTACAGAAGGTAAAAAGGATTTTGATATGGCTATAAATTCATATGTTATGGGAAATGAACCAAATGCATATAGATCAATATTTGAAGTAGGCGGTGAAAATAATATATCTAATTATGTAAATAAAGATTTAGATAAGAAGTGGGAAGCTGCTAATGGAGAAACAGATAAGACTAAGAGAGAAGCGTTGTACAAAGAAATTCAAAAGACTTTATCAGAAGATCTACCAATATATCCTATAGCGTATTCTCAATCAATAATAGCTATTGATAAAAAGATAGGTGGAATAAAAGAAGCAAAGCCAGCTCCAATATTTATGTTTAAAGATTTATCAAAACTTTATTTAACTGAATAAAGTTTTAATAGAGATAAAGGTATTTTATAGATTTAGAACAAAGCTCCCTGTGATACTTAACAGGGAGCGTTTGTATTAAAAGGAGAGTTGCCTATGTCAAGATATATATTAAAGAGAGTTTTAGGGACAATACCAATGCTATTAATAGTATCTATAATATCATTTGGAATAATAAAGCTTGCTCCAGGAGATCCTGTTATGGCTTATGCTACTCCTCAAATGCATAAAGAGGATTTAGATAATCTCAGAAAAGAATTAGGCCTGGATAAACCTGTGTATGTTCAATATGGGGCATGGCTTTCAAAAACTTTAAAAGGAGATTTAGGATATTCAACGGTAGATTTTAGACCAGTAAAAGATAAAGTCACTGAAAGAATGGGAAATACACTTCTGCTTATGGGAATATCTATGATTGTAGCTCTGACTCTTGGAATAATATTTGGCTTATTAAGCGGTTATTATGAAAATAAATGGCTAGATAAGATAATTAGTGTATTGAGTTATATAGGGATATCAATTCCATCATTTTGGTTTGCTATGATGCTTATAGTAGTATTTTCAGTTAAGCTAAATATATTCCCTAGTATAGGAATGCACAGCATAGGAAAGGATTCATTACTAGATGTAATGATACATACTGTAATGCCAGCTATGGTTTTAAGCTTTCAAGACTTTGCGGTAATAGCTAGATATGTAAGAGGCAATATAATTGATGAAAAGTATGAAGATTATGTTAGAACTGCAAGGGGGAAAGGGGTATCGGAGAAAGTTGTATTTGGAAAACATATATTAAAGAATTCATTGTTACCTGTAGTCACAATATTAGGTATGTCACTTCCTAATTTAATTTCTGGAGCATTTATAACGGAAACCATATTTGGTTGGCCAGGAATGGGGAGATTAGGGATTCAGGCTATATTTGGGTTTGATTACCCTGTAATAATGGCTATAACATTAATGTCGTCATTATTTCTTATACTAGGAAATCTGATATCAGATATAGTTTATGGTATGATTGACCCTAGAATAAAGGTGGTGGCATAATGTATAACAACATGAAAAAGAAATTGATAAAGAATAAATTAGTTTTAGCAAGTATAGTTATTTTAATTATACTGGTAATCATAAGCATTTTAGCCTTTGTGTCACCCTATGACCCTAATGCTATTGATGTAATGAACAAATTACAAAATCCTAGTTTAAAACATCTTTTTGGGACAGATGACATGGGAAGAGATTACTTTACTAGGGCACTATATGGTGGAAGGGTATCTCTTATGGTGGGTTTTAGCTCAATGATAATATCAACTATATTAGGAACAATTATTGGAACAATAAGTGGATATTTTGGAGGATGGGTAGATTCATTTATGATGAGAACTATAGATGTGCTTATGAGTATACCGAGTTTTTTTATCATATTAACCTTAAATGTTTATCTAAAACCAGGTGTAGGAACAATAATAGTTATTATTGCATTATTTAGCTGGATGGGAGTTGCTCGTATTATAAGAGGAGAAACACTATCAGTGAAGGAACGTGAGTATGTAATATGTGCAGTATCGCAGGGGATAAGACCTATGAAAATAATATTTAATTATATAATTCCAAATGTTATGCCTAGCGTTATTGTGGCAGCTACTATAAATGTTGCAAACTCAATACTTATGGAGTCATCATTAAGTTTTTTAGGACTAGGTATACAGGCACCGAATGCATCATGGGGAAGTATGCTTCAAAATGCTCAAGGGTATATTTTAGATGTTCCATATCTCGCTGTATTTCCGGGTATGTTAATACTTCTAACAGTACTATCCTTTAATGTTATTGGAGATTTCTTAAGAGACATGACTCATCCAAGAAAGTCAAAATAAAATGAAAATAAGAGCAAGTATATCAAAAATACTTGCTCTTATTTTCATTTAAGCTTGTTTAGATTCACGATGAGTAGCATTGTAAAATGCAGCAAAAGCTCCGAAGAGAATTCCTGTCACGGGAAACACGACACAAGAAATGCTCCAAAGGTCAAAAAGGAATCCTAGCAATAGAAAGATACATACAGCTATAGCGCCTATAACTCTATTATTTTTTCTTTGAACAACATTATATTCACCTAGTTGTAGAAGTTTTTTGTAAGGGTCTTGAAGAGAACTTGAGTTTATGAAAATATATACTGCAATAGTTACGATGAGCATTAAAGCAACTACTCCGTAAGTAGAGGATTCATCACTTATAGCAGAGCCTATAAATATGCAAAAGGTGAGGCTATACATAGAGAAACACCGGCTATTGTAAATGCTGTGAACTTAGAATGGTTCTGTTTTAATTTATTTTCAAGATAAATTCTTGGGCCTAAAGTAATAGAAAAACCACCTTTTTCAATGGCATTATATTTTTCTTACATATTAGATAAAAGTTCATCTTTTAATCTATTAATTTCTTCTGTGTGGGGCAGGGTGGAAAACATATTTTCAATATTTATTTAAGAGTATTAAAGTCTAGCAGAGGCGAATATGCCTATGTTATCTTGAGTTTCAGCACTGCTAATTACCCTTCCAAAAATTATTTTGAATATTTTAATCTACTCCAACAATGGAGCTACGGCGCTCCATAACTGCAACATCCATCCAGCCAACAGTATCCATCTTTGCTGGGTTTCTTCTTATACCAACCATTTGAAAACCACATTTTTTATGTAGGGCTATGCTGGCGGTATTTTCAGCTATTATTAAGGATTCTATAGTCCAAAAGCCACTTTTTTCAGACTCCTCAATAACTTTATTCATGAGGGCAGTACCAACGCCAATACCTTTATAGTCATTGTGAATGTAGAGACTCACTTCAACAACACCAGCGTAGCATGGCCTCTTAGAAGTGGGGCTTAGTGATACCCATCCAAGAACCTTCTCGTTTTCATCTATAGCCACAAATCTACAGCATTTTATATGACCCTTGTCCCATTCATCCCAAGACGGTGCTTCAGTTTGAAAGGTGGCATTATGAGTTTCGATGCCTTGAATATATATTTCTTTTACTTCAGTCCAATGTGATTTTGTCATTTCTATAAGCTTGTAGTTCATAGTACATCCCCCAATTCATGTAATATCATTAGTTTTCTATATTTAATAATTTGCAGTATTCTTCAAATAATAGGTCCAAAACAATATCAAAACCTATTCGAGAAGTTAAACCATTGTCATCACTGATTTTACTAAATTATAATTTTAAAATAGCGGGAGATTTGGAAAGACTTTGACCTCTGAAAATGGAAAATTCATAAAACCTCAAAACCTACCAGAGGGGTATAAATACTGTGAAGAAGAGCTAGAAAAAGAAATAAGAGCCCAGTATGATAAATTTATAGAACTTATGGGAAGAAAGCCATCCCATTTGGACTCACACCTTTTTAGTACAGATAAGGTTCCAGAAATGAGAAAATTGGCAGCAAAACTTGCTTTGGAAAAGGATATTCCTCTTCGAAATTATGATATAGATTTGTACAATCATGTTGAATTTATAAATTACCAAAATTATAATGCTAAGCCTACTTTAGATTATATAGAAGAGAATTTTCAAGATATAATAAGTCACCCATATGTTGAGATAATGACTCATCCAGGCTATGTGGATTATGAGGTATATAACAATTCCTCATATAATATTCAAAGAGCAAATGAATTAGAAATTTTAACATCAAGTAAAATGAAGAAGCTTATTAAAGATAATAATGTTAATTTGATTACATATTATGATGTGAGGAAATAGTTTATGAAAAAGAAAAGGATACTCATAGCGCCAGATTCATTCAAAGGAAGCCTTACAGCAATAGGGGTATGTGAGGCAGTAAAAGACGGACTTTTAAAAGCATGTACAGATTTTGAAATAGATCTAGTGCCCATGGCTGACGGAGGAGAAGGAACAGCTAGAGTCATAGCAGCAAACTCTAATGGAGAGATAAAAAGAAAAAAATCCATGGATCATATGGGAAGAGAAATAGATGTAGAATATGGAGTTATATCTCATAAGAATATGGCAGTACTAGATATAGCAAGCTGCTGTGGTTTAGAAATGCTAGATAAAGCAATAAGAACTCCTATGATAACAAGTTCTATTGTAGTAGGGAGAATGATCAGCTACCTTTTAGATGAAGGATATAGAAATTTTATAATAGGTCTTGGTGGCTCAGGAACTAATGATGGTGGAATAGGAATGCTAAGTGGACTAGGTGGTAGATTCTTCGATGAAAATGGAAGAGATATAAAACCTATTGGGGCTAATTTGATATCAATTAGAAAAATCGATTTAAGTGGAATTGATAAGAGGATTTTTGAAAGCAATATCATTGTAGCTTGCGATGTATCTAACCCTATGACAGGTAAAGATGGAGCAACTTATGTTTTTGGAAAACAGAAAGGAGCTACAGTAGAAGAATTAGAAATACTAGAAGCAGGAATGAAGAATTATATAAGTATATTAAAGAATGATCTAAATAAAGATATAGGGGATATAAAAGGAAGTGGAGCAGCAGGTGGCCTTGGTGGAGATTTTTATCTCTTAAATGGAAGTATGAAATCTGGAATAGACCTTGTATTTGAAATCAGTGAATTTGAAGATAAAATCAAATAATGTGATATGATAATAACAGGTGAAGGAGCCATAGATTTTCAAACTAAGTTCGGAAAAACCATAGCTGGAGTTAGTAGAATTTCGAAGAACTATCATAAGCCGTTAATAGTTCTAACAGGAGCTATAGGAGAAAATATTGAAGAACTTTATGATTTAGGCATTACTAGTATCTTTTCTATAATAGATCGTCCTAAAACTCTAGATGAAGCTTTTGAAGAAGCAAGAGAAGCTGTAGTTAATGTTAGCTTTAATATAGGAAGATTGGTTATTTAATAAGAATGGAGTGATACAAAATATAAATTATTTTGTATCACTCCATTTTTGTTTTACTTTTTCTTTTTAGCGTAATGGATCCAGTTTGCTTTTTTATAGTATATAAATAAAAGAAGTGCACTGGCAAACCATGTTATAGGATATCCAAGGAATACTATGCGGATGTCATTGAAAACAGGAACAAGAGATAGAATCCAAGCCATACGCATAAAACACCAGCAACATACCATTATTATCATAGGAACTGTAGTGAGTCCTGCACCACGAAGTACTCCAGATAAAGCATGGGAAATTGCTAGGAATATATAAGCTGGAGCCAGGGTCTTAAGCATTAAGGTACCATAATAAATTACTTCTGTATTATCAGAGAAAATTCTTAATATGTTAGGAGCAAAAATAAGGAGTATAGCTGATATTGTGAAGGTGATTACAGCACTTAAAATCATTCCAATCTTTGTACCTTCCTTTACACGGTCATATTTGTTAGCACCTATATTTTGGCCCGTAAAGGTGGTTAAAGCCATAGAAAAACTCATAACGGGTAGTATTGCAAAGCCATCTACCTTAGTATAGGAACCACAACCAGCCATGGCTAAGGTTCCAAAGCTATTGATATTGCTTTGGACAACTACATTAGAGAAAGAGACTATAGCATTTTGAACTCCGCTAGGAAGTCCTATTTTTACAATTTTTAAAACTTGAGCTTTATGAAATTTTATATCTTTTAAGATAACGCCATATTCTTTTTTGCCAGTCATAAGCACGTACATAGTTAGAAATGCACTTATACATTGGGCAATAAGAGTAGCTAAAGCAACCCCAGCAACACCCATTTTAAAGTTTATGACGAATACTAAGTCAAGAATTATATTGACTACTGATGAAACTATCAAAAAGTAAAGAGGACTTTTTGAATCACCGATAGCACGAAGAATTCCACTTCCCATATTGTAGAGTATAATTCCAATAATACCTCCGAAATATATCTGAAGATATAGAATGGATTCAGGCATTATATCTTCAGGTGTCCCCATAAGTCTTAATATAAGAGGGGAACATATAACACCAATGAGAGTAAGGATTATTGAACCGGCTAGAGCTAAGGCGATAGTTGAGTGAACTGCATCATGAAGCTTTTCTTTATTTCTAGCACCATAATATTGAGAGATGACAACACCTGCTCCAACAGAAATTCCCATGAAAAAGCTAACTAAAAGATTGATTATAGGAGTTGATGAGTTAACTGATGCAAGAGCATTACTTCCTACATAGTTACCTACAATTACAGAATCTACGGTATTGTAAAGCTGCTGAAAGAGATTTCCCAAAAGAAGTGGAAATGCAAAATTCATAAGTTGTTTTAAGATTGGTCCTTCGGTCATGAGGCCTCTAGCCTCCGTAGTTGTATTCATTATTTAAAAATCCCCCCAATTTAGCAATTGTTATAATGTAAAATATAATTTCTCATAAAAAGAGACACTATTATATCTTAACACTTTATGATAATATTTTCTATTAGTCCTTAAAATATATTAAATTTTAGTGAAAATACACAATACATAAGGTGGAATTAAATTTTAAATATAAAAAAGTTAAGAATTTATTTGGTTCTTTATTTTTTAGAAGAATTCTTGAATTTTAACTAAAAAATAGGATTTATTTAAATAATTTATGGAAAAATACACATACTAAGAAAAAAATAGTATTTATAGCACTTAAGGATTGGAGATAATTATGAGAATTATAATTGTAATAATTGTAGCATTTATCCTTGTTAAGGGATTTTTTAAGAGATATAAACCAATGATAAAAGGGGACATAGGAGAAATGAAAGTTAAGCTTAGGTTGAAATTTTTACCTAAAGGATACAAAATCATAAATGATGTGATGTTAGCTAATGATAAAGGCAAAACTGTACAAATAGATCATATTGTAGTTGGGATTAATGGTGTCTTTGTTATAGAAACTAAGAATTATACTGGAACCATATGTGGAGGCCCTGAAGAAGTTTCATGGAAGCAGATTTTTCAAAAATCTAGTCATGATTTTTATAATCCACTTTTTCAAAATAAGGGACATATTATAGAACTACGCAATCAGCTTAAGGGATTAGGGAATATTCCGATTTATTCCGTTATAGCTTTTGGAGGGAATTGTAAACTAATGCTACCTGACTCCATAACCAATGTGATTTATATGAATGAGGTTAAAAATTATATAAAAGCTTACAAAAGTGATACTATTCTTAAGGATGAAAGTGTAGAAAGGATAACAAATTTAATAAAGGAAAACAACATAAGGGGCTTTAGAAGTAAAAGAAAACATAGAATTTATGTGAAACAAAAATATAAATAATGAAGGGTATTTATCTGAACTTTGTATATAATAATAAAGGTATTTAAAATAATTGTAACAATATCTGGATCATTAGAATATTATCATTGTAGCAGATATTAAAAATAATTTAAGAATATATAGGTTTAAATTTTCTCAAATATAAAGTATAATTTAAACAGTGAACTTTAATAAATATGAGATGAGGTAATGAATATTGTTAGTAAATACCCATAAATTAATTGGCAACATGTTGTTAGACCAGTTAGATTTGAATAAGTATAAAATGCTAAAAAGCAATTACTTTCTTTGGGGTAATATAAAACCAGATTGTGCATCTAAGTATAAGTTCAAAAAACATTATCAAGAAGAAAGCTTTGAGATGATAACGAAAAAGATAGATTTCTTATCCTCTTTAACATTAGATGAAGTATATTATGTATATAATTTAGGAAGATTTAATCAAGAACTAGGAGTTATATGTCACTTTTTATGCGATTTCTTCTGTGTTCCTCACTCTGAAAGATGGGAATTCAAAAGTGCTGATGCTACTAAAAGACATATAATGTACGAAAGAGAACTAAATAAGTATTCCAAAGATTATAGATTTAAAAGCGAAAAATTTAATGATTTCAAAATTGATGATATAGATACATTTTTATTATCTTTTTTAGATGAGTATAAAGAAGAACAAGATTATGACAATGATTTAAGTTATGCTTATTTTATATGTTACAATGTTTTAAACTCTATACTTTCTAATGTGGTAAAAAATAGTAAGGATAGAAAATATATAACCATGCTTGGTTATACAACTACAAAAAAATTCAATATAGCATACTAAAAAATCACTTACCCTTAAGGTTTTAGGGTAAGTGATTTTTCTTTTAGATATCTTTTTCTTTTTTAGATTTTGCTATAATAGAGCCAAGAAGTATAGTTAAAAATCCAAATAATAAAAGTACATTTGTATCTACCATAGAACCAGTTTGAGGAAGCTTGTCCCCGGAAGAAGGATTATCAGTAGAATTATTATCATCATTAGGTTTTTCTGGAATATAAGCTTTTATATCCTCTATTGTTATAGATTTTACATTTGGAGTTCTGTCATCAGCAGACATAGGAACAGATATTGTTCCATCATTTAATAATAATTGAGAGTTAGATCTATAGTTGTTTACAGCTATATCAAAGGTTTCATTGTCTTTTACAGGAGTGCCATCCATCCAAGTTAGATTAGTTATTCTGTTTCCAGGTTCTTTTGATATGTCAACATCATATCTTACACCAGAGAACATATCATAGTTGTAGCCTCTTATATTCTCATTGAATGAAATAGTTAAATCACCATCTTTATAAGTATTGTAATAAGAAGCAGACCATTCCATGTATTTCTTTAATTGAGAACCTGTCATTTGTAGTTTGTATAGAGTATTATCATATTTGTATATAAGGAAGCATCACATTTCTTTATATTTCCTTCAAGCATATTTGCTGCAGAGTTAAATGCAGCTGCAGCAGATACTTTTGCACCACTGTAATGCATTTGAACTTTATTGATTAAATTTATCATTGCAGTTTCTTGTATTTGAGATGTAGGGATGCCCTTAGCCTCATCAGAAGGAGCTAGATTGCCACCTACAAGTTTTCCTATGACTTCATTAGCATAAGCAATAGCTCTATCGTTATAAGGCTGTAGAACTTTAACTAAATCCTCATCAGGACTATAGCCTGAAATTGTATTGAGTTTTGAAGTTTTATCAGCAACACTAAATGTTCCATCAGTATTTTTAGTTAATTTTAAATTTATTTGTGCTAAAGTCTTTGCACCATTTTGATTTTCCACGATAAGTACACCATTTCTAGTAACGCCAGGAACTTTTTTATGCTCATGGGCTGCTACGATAGCCGTAAGTTCAGGGCATTTATCTGCTATTTCATAGGCGCTTGAACCAGTAGTGCCATATTCACTTCCTTCAGATACGTGAGAAACGGCTATTATTATATCAGCTAAATTATTGTTTTTTATTTCATCGATAGCTTTTCTAGTTTCCTCAACAGGAGTTGTTACTGTATAACCAGAATCAGGTATGTTGACTTTGTCCCATCTTTCTATATTTTGAGACACAGTTCCTATTATAGCTACTTTAACTCCAGCTTTTTCGATTACTGTATAGGGTTTAAATACTCTATTTCCAGTAGAGTCATATAAGTTTGCACAAAGAAAGTCAGAAGTAGATTTGCTCATTATCTTTTGTAAAGTAGGAACTCCATAATTAAATTCGTGGTTTCCAGCAGTTATTGTATCGTAATCTATGGCATTCATAGCAGCAATCATTGGGTGAATGCTGTCATTTAAAAATAGAGATGAAGAATTGTCTTGAATTATGTCTCCAGCATCAACTAAAAGAGTGTTAGGATTAGCTTTCCTAAGTTCCTTTACCGCTGTAGCCACTTGAGCTAAGCTTCCGGACTTATCCTGATTATTTAGTGCATAGTCATAAGGCATAAATCTTCCATGAGTATCACTAGTAGCAAGGATTTGTAGATTTACCTCATTATTTGCATCTGCAGCCTTTGCATTTATAGCAAATCCAGATTGAAACATGGTGAAGAACATAGTAAAGGCTACTAAAAAAGGCAGCACATCTTTTGTTATTTTTTTGTTAAACAATTTTAAGACCCCTTTCTATAAAATAATTATGAATTTGTGGACTTTTTAAGAATTAATTTCTATTAATGTAAGATTAAGGTAAACAAAATTTATCTAAATTATACGTCTAATATGAAACTCTGTAAACCCGTATTTTTCTATTGGATAAAAATATTAAAAAATAATGAAGAGTACACCATATTATGGTAATATAGGTAAAAAGGAGGTAACTTAAAGTGAGAACTGAAAATTCGAAAATATAAATAAGATGAATTATAATGTATATTAAATTATTTACAATGCTTTTCATAGTTGCTTTAGATATGAATGAGAATTAGTTGTTATAAGGTGGTATAATATGAGTGAGATTGTGATTGATGATGAATATGAGCTAGAAAATGGTATAAAACTTCAAATTAAAGAAACTTCAGTGGAAGACACTCCAAAAGTATTAGAATTTTTAGAAGCTATAAAAGATGAGAGTAGGATATTTATGGCTTTATCTCAAGGGTTAGACCTAGAAGATGATAAAATAAGAAAGTATATAAAAGACACAGCTTATGAAAAAAACAATATAGGATTGATTGCTCTAGAACATGGAGAAGTAGTAGGAGCAGGACGAGTAGTAGGAGATAAAAAAAATATATGTGCACATAATGGAGATTTATATATATGTGTAAGAAGAGATTATTGGGGAAAAGGAGTTTCTAAGGTTATTCTTGATAAAATTGTAGAGAAGGCTAAAAAGAAAACTAAATTAAAAAATTTAATAAGCATTATAAATATTGAAAATGCAGTAACTATAGAATCCTATGAATATATGGGATTTAAGAAGATTGGAGTTTATAGAAATTATTATAAGATAGGAAGACAGTTCTCACATGGAATAATACTAGTGCTAAATATTTAAAACAATTCTTAAGTTTGAAACTAAGAATATATGGTAAAATACATATGAAAAGAATTAATTAACTTATTTATAAAATAACATATAGATACAGCATAGGGGGAATACTTAATGGATTACAGATGCAAGATAAAGAGCTTGAAGGATGAGATGAAATCACTAGGGGATTTGGTTAACTTTATAAATATAGAGAAAAGCTTAGAAGAAATATCTCTATGTCATAGATTCTTGATTGAGAACGTTATCACTTTGCATAAAGAAGAGGAGAGCAATAAGAACAATGAACTATTTTCATCCACATGTGATATAAGTGAAGGTTTAATGAGTGGACAAGATAAAAAAAGAGGTGGAGGAATTTATATATTCAACGACAAAAACGCAGTTTATTATGTATTTGGAGATATTCATTCTGATTCATTGTCTGTAACTAAATTTTTGGAGAAAATTAAATTTGTAGATAGAGCTTTAAAGGGAGAAAAAATTTGTTTAATATTTCTTGGAGATTATGTAGATAGAGGACGAGGACCTTTTAAAACAATAGAATGTATGCTTTTGCTTAAATATATTTTCCCTAAGAACATATTTTTGATTAGGGGAAATCATGACGGGGGCATGTTAATTTCTGAAGATGAATACAAGCTTTGCGTAGGAAGAAATGATGGAACTACAGATGAGGATTACTTTACAGCATTGACTTTTAATGAACTAAAGGCAAAGAGGATGTCATTGGGCCTACTTGAGGATTATCATAAATTTTTTAATAGCTTATGTACTGTAGCTTTTGTAAAAAATGAGGACGATGTAGTCATGTGCGTCCATGGTGGACTTCCACGACCTCAAAATCATAGATATGATTTCATAGAAAAGTTAAGTGACTTAAGTGATGAAACTATACTTGACAGTATTGGAAGAACTATAGTTCATAATATGCTATGGAGTGACCCGGCGGAAAATCTAGATATGAAAAGACCAGATGGTGGCAGATTTTATTTTTATGAACATGAATTTCATGAGTTCTTGAAGAAATTTTCAGTGTCAAAAGTAATAAGGAGTCATGAGGCATTTAGTGAAGGGTATAAGGAATTCTTCCAAGGTAGACTCATAAGTATATTTTCTTCAGGGGACGTTCCAACTTTGGAGAATAAGGAAACTGCTTATAAGGGAACTAAATCATGCATTTTAAAATTGGAAAATGGAGAATACAATGTTATAAGATTATAAACTCTGTGGAAATAAAAATAAGGTGTGAAGATACACCTTATTTTTATTTATATGAAATACTATGAAAATAAGCCTGCAAAGAAATTGCCTATATTTCTAAAGAATTCACCTATTTTTGCAAAAAAGCTTTGAGCTTCTTCGCTACCTAGTTTTTCTTTAAGAAGATTACTTACATCATTTAATTGATCTTTAATCTTTGAAA
Organism: Clostridium sp.; assembly: GCA_022773025.1. Lineage (GTDB taxonomy): Bacteria > Bacillota > Clostridia > Clostridiales > Clostridiaceae > Clostridium_X. The sequence continues at coordinate 41,751 of JALEZF010000089.1, forward strand.
AATCTAAATCTAAATCATTTATTTTGTCCATTAAAGATGTAATCTTCTCTATATCTTCATCACTAAGCTTGTCTTTTATATCTGAATAGCTTGAAGTAGTCTTTTCAACTATCTTCTTAATATCTTTTTCACTTTTAGGATTTTCTTTTACAACTTCTTTTTTTATTTCATTTATAAGACCTGCAGCCTCATCCTGACCAATTTTTTCACCTAAATTTCCTGTTACAACTAGCTCTTCATTAGCAACTTCTTTCTTATCTTCATCTATTTTCTCTCCAGCACTACTATTTTCAAATCCTTTTAGTATTCCAGTAAGAGCAGCAGTTCCTGATACATTAAATGGAGCACCTACAACTACGTTGGCATTCTCTATTCCAGCGGTTATAAGAGAGTTCTTTATCATGTTTTCAGTAACCCAGTGTATATTGTTTATTGAAATCTTTAGGCCACCTTTATTAGTTGGTTCTATATAAGAGCAAGAAATAGCTTTTGAACCTATTTGCTCCTTTGTAGCAGCTTTTCCTAGATATTTAAACTCTTCGTCATTTGTAACATAAACAATACTAGCTTCTTTCTTTGTGACACCAAAATATTTTAACATTGATTCTTTTTGATTTTCTGTTAAGTCAGCTCCTAGAGTTACTACCTTTAATGAATCTGCTTTCGCGGTTTTTGAAGGTAGAGCTACTCCTAGGGATAAGCACATAATCAAAGCTAATGCTTTTGAAAAAGTTTTCTTGAATTTCATATTCTCACTCCTTATCTTTCTAAAGTATATCATGGTAAACTTAAAAAAATGTTTAAATAAGGTTACGAAATCCTTAAAAATATTATTACAAATCTTAATATAATAATAATTTTATTTTTACGCAAACTATTCTATATAAGTTTTAATTAAGGAGGAGTTTTTATGGAAAAAGTTTTTTCATTTAGAGATGAAAATGGAAACCTAGTACGATATAAGGTCAAGGAGCATGTTGAAGTTGGAAATAAGGAGTATGTAGTTATGTGCTCAGAAGATAATGATATTAACTATGAAGTGTTTAGATTTGAATCAGAGGATTTAGAGTTTGTAGAAGATAGCGAAGAATTAGCTAAGGTTAAAGCTGCTTCTAAGGTCTTGTAAAATCAAAAGGTATGACAAAATTATAAAAATGTCATACCTTTTATATACTATTTTGTGTTTTTAGCTACACTCATGAGGTTCATGCATAAGTCGTAAAGTTTGTCAGGACAATAAGAAGAACTCAGTGACTTCATATTGCTTTTTAACTCAGCTAAAACTTCAGGATTTTCAATAAGCTTATTTATCTCAGGATTAAGTTTATTTAAATTATCTATATAAATAGCACATTTCTTTTCCACTAAAAAGTCTTTATTGTCTGTCTCTTGACCAGGGATGGTAAAAGGAATCATCATAGGTATATTAGAAACTACTGCCTCTGATGTAGTAAGTCCTCCTGGCTTTGTTATAAGCAGATCACAATTAAACATTATAGAAGCTACCTTTGATGTATAGCCTAAAATAGTAAGTGTTTTATTATGATAGTGTCTATCATATCTAGAAGTCAAATGATCTTTCAACTTATCATTATTGCCACAGACTACGATTATATCAAGAGGGTTCGGATTGTCTACGATTTTCTCTAATACTGAAGACATATTATCCATTCCCATACCGCCGCCCATAAGCAATATAGACATATTATGTTTGTTAGATAAATCTATGTCATCATGAGCTTCTTTATAAAAATCACCCTTCACAGGTATTCCTAGTATCTGAACTTTGTAAGGGTTTATACCTCTTTCTACGAGGCTTTCTTTTGTGCACTCATTAGCTACTATGTACAAATCTATTTCTTGTCCTATATATGTATAGTGTGCTTTAAAATCAGTTACTATAGAAACTATAGGAATAGATATGAGATTGTCTCTCTTTAAACGGCACAAAATATTTATGGCTAATGGATGAGTAGAGATTATTATGTCAGGTTTAATAGAATTTATATAATTTAAAACTTTTTTTCTTACAGTTCGAAAGAATATTTCTGTAACGGGAACTATAAATTTTTTATCGCTTATCCTATAAGCCCACCCATACAAAGCTGATAGCTTGTTAGCATAGACTTCATATCCATCAACTATAAATGTGTTCATAAATTTGTCTGTTTTAAAGAAATCATATATGGTAACATCATTATTTTCATTTTCTAAGATCATTTTTGTGGCTTCTGCAGCCTGATTATGACCGTTGCCAGTAGAACTGGTCAGTATTAATATCTTATTCTTCATATCTATACACACTTTCTCTTGTGAATTGCCATAAAATTTAAAGGCTATTATTTATATATTGCCATAAAACTTCAATAAAATAAGTGTTAATCGTATATAATAACTCCTACAATATAATAAGTTAATTATACCAATAAACTGTAGAATTTAAAAGAAGTTTGGTCCATAAGTCATTAATATATCATAAAATCTTAAGATGTACAAGATATAAGCAGCCCGTGAATTTATTTAAGGGCTGCTTATATCTTGTAATATTTCATAGTGACATAAGGACGTAATTATAAAAATCATTATGAATAAGTATATCAGTAAATAATTCAAAAGCCAGACCTTTATAATATTCGTTAGTCAAAGAATTTATCATGTCTTTATAAAAGAGCATGATATCTAGTTTTATTTTCTTAATTGTAAGAATTCCTTCCTTATAGGTGCTTGGAACCTCAAAGTTTATTTTTGATTCCTCAAGAGGAGTGTTTTCGAAAAAGCAATATATTTCTTTAATCAAGTTTTTATGTGACATATCGTCATCAGAAATAGTTAAAAGCATTTCCTTGTATTTTATAGAAGGAGCTAGAGTTAAAAGATATTCGTTTAATAGCTTAGAGTATTTCAACAATGAAATGATATTTGAACTTTTCTCTAAAACTTCCTCTAAGGATTTATAATTTTTTCCTCGTGGAACATTGCGGACTAGAGAATAATAGGGATTCAACATGAAATCCATACAAATCACCTTTAAAAAAATAATTATATGGTATTTTATGTGAAAATATATTGGAAGGTTACATTTTTTATATAAGGTTTATAAATTTATATAAAAAGATTCTATTTTGTGGCAGATTATAAGAATATTATAAAGTCAAAATACAAAACCTAATAACATATTATGAAAATCAATTATACATTGGGAGGTAAAAACATGGAATTAAAAGATAGCAAAACTAAAATAAATCTTATGAGGTCTTTTGCAGGAGAAAGTCAGGCCAGAAATAGATATAATATATCAGCTTCTGTAGCGAAGGAGCAAGGATTATATATAATACAACAAGTTTTTGATTACACTGCTAATCAAGAGAAGGAACACGCAGAGGTTTTCTATAACTTTTTAAAGGAATGCGGTGGAACAAACATAGATATAGAAGGAGGCTATCCTGTAGATATTTATGATACAACTGCGAAAATACTTAGAGCAGCAGAGCACAATGAACGTGAAGAATCAGATAAAGTTTATATAGATTTTGCTAATGTAGCAAAAGAAGAAGGTTTCACCAATATATCAAAAGTTTTTGAGAACATAGCAAAGATAGAAAATGTTCATGGAAATAGATTTGCAAGTTATGCAGAAGAATTAGAATCCGGTACCCTTTTCAAAAAGAATACTGATGTAACTTGGATGTGTACTAATTGTGGCTTTATTATTGAAGGAAAAGAAGCTCCAGCAGCTTGTCCAGTATGCAAACATCCACAAGGATATTTCATCTTATATGCAAACTCTATGTTTGAATAATTAAAGAGTTTTTATAAAATAATTCTATAAATATGAAAATTTTAGACCTTGGAATATTCCAAGGTCTAAAATTTTAGGTTTAATGAGATTCAATATATGATGAATTTAGAAAAGCTAAAGTTTTGATTTTATTATGTTTTCTACTACAGTATGAAGCTGCTTTTCTTCTTCTTTAGTAAGATTGTAAGTTTCAATCATTGGATGGATGTATAAGTCAACTTCGGCAGGTTTAATCATATTATTGTTAGCTTCCATAAGTTTATAAGATCCATTTATAGTAACAGGAACTATAGGAACCTTAGCTTTTGTTGCAAGCTTAAAGCTGCCAGCTTTAAATTCACCCATAGGACCTCCTTTGCTTCTAGTACCTTCAGGAAAGATTACTAAGGAGTAACCGTTTTTTAATATGTTTACGCCCTCTATTATAGCAGCAGCAGATTTCTTTAAACTGCTTCTGTCCATAAAGACACAGTGGATATATTTCATCCATGTGCTTATAAGAGGTATTTTTGACATCTCAATTTTTGATACATATCCTTTAGGTTTATCTATGAGACTCATAAATAAATTAATGTCAAAATTGCTTTGATGATTGCTTACAAAGAGTACTGGAAGATCCCTTGGGACATTTTCAAGTCCGTGAACATTAACTTTAGCACCACTTACTTTTAGTTGAATCCTTGCCCATTTACTAGTCAACATGTGAGAGTAAGAATCTCTTTTTTCTATAAGTCCCTTTTTATCTAAGTATTTAGCCCTTAGAATAAACGGGCTTGTTAATATCAATGATAGTACAAATGTAAAGTACCAAATAATAGTTCGAATCATGATTACCTCCATAAAAAAATCGTTTATAAATAATTATACCTATTTAATAATAATTTGAAAAGCTTAAGAATTATATAGTATAACTTTTTATTATAAAATGTACAAACAAGGTAAAAAAAGCTACAATTAGGTAAGAAATATTACAAAAATATGAATAACTTAAGATATTATGGTTAAAACGCTTTTAAAAACAAAGATTATATTAGATAATGAAATAGAACTTAATTTAATATAATCTAGGAGGAAATCAAGTGGAACTTCACATATTTGAATTTATAAAAACAGTCAGTGAATACATGGAGAAAAATTCAGAAAGATTTGAAGAGGCATCTGATTATATAGAGAAATTTTTTGATGATAACTTAAGGAATTCTGAAGAAGGGTATTTAAACATAAATAGTAGGGTAAAATCAATACCAAGTCTTAAGGAAAAGATTTTAAGAAACAGTTACTATAAGTTTTATGATGGAGCAGAAGAATTTTTAGATAATCTACATGACCTTATAGGAGTTAGAATAGAGTGTAGATTTATAGAAGATGAAAAGGTTATATATAACAGTTTGAAAAAGCTATTCAATATACATAAGGGTAAGGGATATTACTCATCGGAGCTTGATGAAAATTTGATTTTGGAGCTAGAGAGCACCCAGCCTCAAGTTCAGAAGAATGGGTTTGAGATTTATAGAATTGATGGAATGTACATTAAGGATGGACAGAAAATAAACTTTGAACTGCAGATTAAATCTTTAGTTAATGTGTTTTGGGGAGAAATCGAGCATAAAATAATTTATAAAAATAATAATTATACCATGGGTGATGATTACGTAAAGCAGATGCTTGCATCTATAAAGGAGAATTTGGCAATGATAGATAATCAACTTCTTATAATAGATAACCAATATAATAGATTTAATGCTATAGATCCACATATAAGAAGGTCGCAGCTTGAAAAATTATTGGCGAAAATAACCTATGAAATATTCGCCACAAAAATGAAAGAAAGCATAGGTTTTAATGTGGACTTCAAAAAGTCTTGTGATGCCATAGTAGACTATATGGTGAGAACTACAAGTCTTCTAGGAAATGACCCATCAGAGATGATGATAAGGATTTTGACAAGATTAAATGAAATTGAAAAGTTAGATGTTGATTTCAGCAAAGAAATCTCCTTTGAAAGAGAAGTTACATTTGAAGATAAATTTTCAAATATAATATCAGAAAAAATAAAATCTCTCATAAATACGGATTTTCATTGGTACCTGTTTTTTAGAATATTATTTGAAATTGAAAGAGGAAATAATGCAGAGGATTTTGAAGGGTTTATAATTTTCATTCAGAATAGATTTTTAGGTAATGAGGCTTTTTCAAAATTATATTATAATGTAGATAAAAGTTTAGGAAATGAAATAAAAAATAAAATTTTAATCATTATAGCTGAAGTTTTTAATAAAATAGGAAATATTTCTTTCATTCATGAAGATATAATAGAAGAAATAAACTCACATGTATCAAATGTAATTGAACTCATATGCAATGGAAGTACAAATAATAGTATAAACAGTGAAGAGCTTGATATATATCTAAGCATATTCAATTACAACATACAATCAGCTTTAGGTGCCAAAATAGAAGTGAGCTATATTGTTGATATTGTGAAAAAGATAAAGAATACTATTCCTAATAATCTTCGTAGAAATTACAGTCTTGAATATATAAATGAACTTCTTGGAATCAAGAAAAATTAAGGGGGAGTCTAGTATGATAAACAGCGTAAATTGTTTGGTTTGTGGTAAAAAATTAAAATATTACGAGGAAAGCATACCTATGATATGTCATTATTGTGGGAAATCTTTTGAATCTAATGCTTGTTGTGAAGATGGACACTACGTATGCGATTCTTGTCACGGTATGAGTGCTTATGAAATAATAAAGTCTTATTGTAACTCGTGTGAAAGCACTAATCCTATAGAAATGGCTGAAGCGTTAATGAGCCATCCTTCAATAAAAATGCATGGTCCAGAACATCATTTTTTAGTTCCAGCTGTGCTTTTAACAGCTTATGCAAATGCCAATGATCAAAGAGATAGGCTGGCATTTATGATTAGGGAATGTGAAAAAAGGGCAAAAAATGTCCTTGGTGGTTTTTGTGGCTTTTATGGCGCTTGTGGTGCAGCAGTAGGTACTGGAATTTTTATGAGTATAGCACTTGGAGCCACTCCATTATCAGATGAAAAATGGGGTAAATGCAATTTGATGACTGCAAAATCATTAGAATCTATAAGTTCTTTTGGTGGTCCAAGATGTTGTAAGAGGGACAGCTTCCTAGCTATAGAAGAAGCTATAAAGTTCTTGGAGGAGACTACAGGTACAAAACTAGATATTCATGAATATAAATGCAAATTTTCTTGCAAGAATAGCGAATGCTTGAAGGAAAAATGCAAGTTTCATTTTTAATACTAGTAAAAATAATGAAATCTACTAGAGGGGTATAATAAATAACTCCTCTTTTTTTATAAAAAATATTAATGAACACTATTGATTTTTTTATGAAATTGATATAAACTTCGTAATGGGCGAACTTTAATCGCCTTAAAGTAAAAAACGTTCACTTATATAAATCTAGCAATAAGGGTTAGATGTTTCTACCGAACTACCATAAATAGTTCTGCTATAAGTGGGAAAGCTAATACAATTTCAAATTAAATTCGCTAATTTTAGGAGGATGTTATTATGAAATATGATGTAATAATCGTAGGAGCAGGTCCCGCTGGAATATTTACAGCATTAGAGCTAGTTAAAAAAGGTTCAAAGGATAAAATACTACTTTTGGATATGGGTAAAAGTATTGACAAGAGGCATTGTCCAAAGGACAAGACAAAGGTATGCGTTAACTGCAAACCATATTGTCATATAACAACAGGATTTTCAGGAGCTGGAGCATTTTCAGATGGAAAGCTTTCTTTAAGCTATGAAGTTGGAGGAGATCTTCCAAGTTTAATCGGAAGTGATAAGGCTCAAGAATTTATAGATTATACAGATAGCATATATCTTGACTTTGGAGCAGATACAAAGGTTGAAGGTATAGAGAACAATGAGGAAATCAAGGATATCAGAAGAAAGGCTATAGAAGCTGGATTAAAGCTTGTAGACTGCCCAATAAGACACTTAGGAACTGAAAAAGCACAGGAAATATATCTTAGAATACAAAATTATTTAAACGATAATGGAGTAGAATTAAGATTTGATACAATAACAAAAGATTTAGTAGTTGAAAATGATGTTATAAAAGGCGTAGTCATTTCAGATTCAATGACTAAGAAAAAAGATGAGACAGTATATGGAGATAGAGTTGTAGTTGCTACAGGAAGAAAAGGGGCAGACTGGCTTAAAGATATGTGCACAAAGCATGATATAAATCATCATGCAGGAACTGTAGATTTAGGTGTTCGTGTAGAGATAAGAAACGAAGTTATGGAGAAGGTTAACAATGTTTTATATGAATCAAAGTTAATTGGACATCCAGCACCTTTCAAAGACAAGGTTAGAACATTCTGTCAAAATCCAGGAGGCTTCGTAAGCCAAGAAAACTATGATAATAATTTAGCTGTAGTTAATGGACACTCATACAAAGATAAGAAATCAAATAACACTAACTTAGCTATACTAAGCTCTCACAATTTTTTACAACCTTTCAATGAGCCTATAGAATATGGTAAAAAGGTCGGAGAACTTGTAAATATGCTTGGAGATGGACATATAATAGTTCAAAGATATGGTGATATACTGGATGGAAAGAGAACTTGGCAAAAAGAATTAGACCAAACTAATGTTAAGTACACTCTACCAGATGCCGTAGCAGGAGATCTTACTGCAGCTATGCCATATAGAACTATGACTAATATACTAAACTTTATATCAGCAATGAACGTAATAGTACCAGGTTTTGCAAGTAGTGAAACTTTATTATACGGACCAGAGATAAAGTTTTATAGCAACAGAATAGATATAGATAAAGATACCTTCGAAAGCAGCATAAAGGGTCTTTACTGCTTAGGAGATTCAAGTGGATGGACTAGAGGACTTATGATGGCTTCAGCTATGGGAGTAATCATGGCAAGAAATATTATTAAGGAAAAAGAATAGACCTAAATAAGTTGATAATTAAATCTATGTATAACTATAAATGATTTCCGCAAAATATTATTACCCTATGAAAATATTAAGGAGGGATAATATTTATGGAAAAGAAAATGACAACTTAGATAATCTTCAAACCTTTGAATAATAGCTAAAAAATATAAGATGATGAAATAAAAGAGCTTATCATATTAATGATAGGCTCTTTTCGTAGTGAAGCTAAATTTTAAAGTAGCATATTTAAAACATTATTTAAATCTTCAATTATGTCAGGAGCATCCTCAAGGCCAACAGAAAGTCTAACTAAACTATCACTTATGCCAGCTTCAGCCCTTTCTTCTGCACTGTAAGGAGAATGTGTCATGGAAGCTGGATGCTCTATTAAGGATTCAGCATCTCCAAGGCTTACAGCAAGTTTACAAAGTTTAACGTTATCCATAACCTTTATGCCTTCTTCAAGACCACCTTTTAATTCAAAAGAAACCATACCGCCAGGAAGACTCATTTGTTTTTTTGCAAGTTCATACTGAGGGAAAGATTTAAGTCCTGGATAATATACTTTATCAACAGCTGGATGAGATTCTAAAAATTCAGCTACTTTCATGGCATTAGAACAGTGCCTATCCATTCTTATAGCTAAAGTTTTAAGTCCTCTTAAGATTAGAAAAGCATCAAAAGGACTTAGATTTGCTCCAGTCATATCTTTTATTCCGAAAAATCTTACATTATCTATGAATTCTTTTGTTCCACATACAAAGCCTGATATTACATCACCATGACCATTAAGATATTTTGTTCCAGAATGAATGACAACATCAGCGCCAAGCTCTATAGGTCTTTGGATGTAAGGTGTACAGAAGGTGTTGTCCACAAAAACTAAACAATCTTTATTTTCATGAGCTATTTTGCTTATAGATTCTATATCATTTATTTTAAGAGAAGGATTTGCAGGAGTTTCTAGATATACAACTCTAGTATTTTCTTTCATAGCTTTCCTTATATTTTCAGGATCTGAAGCATCGCAGAAAGTAACTTCAACACCATATCTGGTCAATCCATGATTCAAATAGGCAAAGGTACATCCATATAATGTATCAGATGCTACTACGTGATCACCAGCTTTTAGAGCTGTCCACATTGCTGATGATATGGCACCAATACCAGAACCAGTTGAAATTGCAGCTTCAGTACCTTCTAATAAAGCAAGTTTTTCTTCTAGAGAAGTATTAGTTGGATTTCCTAGTCTAGAGTAAATGTATCCATCTTCTTTTAATGCAAATCTGTCCCCGCCTTGCTTTGCATTATCAAATACGAAAGTAGAAGTTTGATATATAGGAGTAGATAGTGCACCATATTGATTTGGCTGATGGCCACCGTGTATGGCTTTTGTAGCGAAGCCCTTATTCTTTAAATCCTCATTATTCATTAATACAACCCCCTAGTATAAAATATATTATGAATAAATCATAAAACAAAGATTATATTTTTACAATAAATGGTGAGTGTTCGTGTGCTAATTAGAAAAAGAATTGATTTAATAATAATAGGAAAAGTTGATAAAGATATAAAAAGGAAAAGATTTTTAAGGCTAAATATTAATTAAGACTATAAATTGACCACAAAGTATTAAATTTTATTTCTTTATTTAAATTTCATAAATATATAATAAATTTTTAAAGAAGATATGATATATTATTATACATTTAAAATTTTAAGGAGGTTTTTATATGAAAGAACAGATTTATTACAATGGTGATATTTTGACCATGGAGGATGATATCTATGTGGAAGCAATCTTTGTAAGAGATGGAATAATAGAAAATGTAGGTACAAAAGAAGAGGTTTTGAAAAAAAAAGGAGATAACACCGAGGTAATTGATTTAGAAGGAAAAACTTTAGTTCCATCTTTTATAGATCCTCATAGCCACATAACGGCTTTTGCAAGTACATTAGCTAGCGTTGACCTAAGTAAAGTATCCAGCTTTGATGAAATAGTGGAAAAGATAAAAGCTTTTAAAGACAGCAGAAAATTATCTAAAGGTCAATGGATAAGTGGATTCGGCTATGATAATAATTATCTCATTGAAAAACAACATCCTGATAAATCTGTTTTAGATAAAGTTTCTTTAGACATACCTATAATAATTTCTCATGTTTCAGGTCATATGGGAGTAGTTAATTCAGCAGCTTTAAAAGAGCTTGAAATAAATAGTGATAGCATGAATCCAGAGGGTGGAGTTATTGGAAGATGTGGGAATTCTAATGAACCTAATGGATACTTAGAGGAAAATGCTTTTACTCACACAGCAGGTAAAATTCCTCAACCATCATTAGAAGATCTATTAGGACTTATTGAAGAAGCACAGGAAAAATACTTGAGTTTTGGAATAACCACAGTTCAAGATGGAATGGTAGGAAATAATGAAATTAGACTTCTAGATGCTATAGCTGAAAGCAATAGATTAAAAGTAGATGTAGTAGGCTATGTGGACTTGAAAAATGCTAAAAGTATAGCTGAAAATAGTAAAAAGTATTTAAAGAAATACTATAATCGATTCAAAATAGGAGGATACAAAATCTTTTTAGACGGCTCGCCACAAGGAAAAACAGCGTGGCTTACAGAGCCTTATGTAAGCTCTGATGATGGTTACAGGGGATATCCAATATATACAGATGAAGAGTCAAAAGAGCTTATAAATACAGCTTTAAGTGAAAATATGCAGCTTTTAACTCATTGCAATGGAGATGCAGCAGCAGATCAACTTATAAAAGGATTTGAGGAAAACATAAAGGAAAATAACTACACTGATACATATCGCCCTGTTATGATTCATGCTCAAACTGTCAGGTATGATGAACTGGATGAAATGAAAAAGATAAATATGATAGCTTCTTTCTTTGTCGCTCATACCTACTATTGGGGTGATGTTCATATAAAAAATTTAGGCTCTGAAAGAGCGTCTAAAATAAGTCCAGTAAAAACAGCAGAACAAAAGGGAGTTATCTACACCCTTCACCAAGATACACCTGTAATATTGCCTAATATGCTGGAAACTATATGGTGTGCAGTCAACAGAGTTACAAAAGAAGGGGTAATCATAGGAGAAGGGGAAAAGGTATCACCACTAGATGCTTTAAGAGGTGTAACCATAAATGCAGCTTATCAATACTTTGAAGAACACAAGAAAGGATCGATAAAAGAAGGAAAATTAGCGGACTTAGTGATTCTGGATAAAAATCCTTTAAAGATTGACCCTATGAAGATAAAGGATATAAAAGTAGTTGAAACAATAAAAGAAGGAAAAACTGTGTATAGAGCTAAAAATTAAGTTTAACAATGAAGTATAAATCATTAAAAGGATGTCCTAAGTAGGGCATCCTTTTCAATTGAGAAGATGTTTAGAATTAGGTAAGAAAACCAAAAGTATTACTATACTTAGCGTTTATACTAGAATAGTAATGATGATATAATGATTATAGGACAAAAGAAAGCTTAAAAGGTCGGGATATCAATCTTTCATGATGATAAGATTAGATTAACGAAGTGCAGAGGGGTGAAAATAATGGAATGGATTGAAAGTATTAGGGAAGCTATTTCCTATATTGAAGCGAATATTATCAAGGATTTATCCATAAAAGAAATTGCAGATAGGGTAAACATTTCTCCAGACAGCTTCACTAAAGCTTTTACAAGATTTCATGGAGTTACACCAACAGCGGTTCGTAAAGAGGGTGAAATGATAAAGTCTTTTGTGGCCCTTAAAATTAAATTTTCGTTGGAAGGTGGGTATATTATGGACTATAAAATAGTTGAAAAGGATGCATTTAAGGTTGTAGGAGTATCTAAGAAATTCAAATATGATTCAGCACTTATAGAGGTACCTCTATTCTGGAGCAATCATATTGCTCAAGGAAAGTCAAGGCATATATGCGGAATGTATGGTATTAATATTGATGAGGAAATGAGAGGTAATGAATTTGAGTACATCATTGCAGACGATTATTCTAAAGAGAAAGAAGAAATAGGAAAGCATATAGTTCAAACATTGAATTGAATTTAACTATTGAAGCAGATGATATTTGCAAACCATGTAAAATGTGCAATAATAATATATTATAGATAAAATATATTCAGCTAAAGAACTATGTGAAATCATGTTAGAAAATCATCACCATATTTTTAATGTATGGATAGAGGAGAGTTCTATGATAACTCAAAAAAGACATGATATGTTTTTAGCTGGAGCCTACAAATACTTAAAATAATATAGAGCATGGATTACCTGTGCATTAAAATGGAAGTGTAATACATTTCAATAAAATATCTTTTAAGTTTAGATAGAACAAAATTAAGATCGGCAGAGTTACAATTATGTATAAAAATTGCTTTTATAGGCTACTTTTCTTGGAAAATTAAATTTGATGACAAATAAGTTAGGCTCGTAATAAATTTTTCATAATAAAACACATTGGTATATTTTTGAATTATAGATGATATATTTAAAGCATGTTCAAACATAACAGGATATTTAGCTTTAATGGTTGAAAGTTCGGAAATATATGATGGATCATAATTCATGAGATAAGTTAAAATCCCCCCAAGTTCAAATTTTATATCCTTTAAAAAATTAGCTTTTAAAGATTCGGAGAGAACAAATTTATTATTTAAATAGCACTGTAATTCACTTTCTAAACTTTCAAAGTCAATATCATTTAACGAATGCATCTTGAAAATTTCTTTTTTGGGTGAAGTGCTACCAGCTAGAATTAAACTGAAAAATTGAATTATTTTCGCTTATTCTTAAAAGAGAAATCTTTAATAGTGTTTGAATTAGTTCTGAATAATCTTTAAGACATTTTGAATCTAATAAAGTCTGAATTTCAAGAACTGTATTTTTTACTATTGCTTCATCAAATTTAGAATCGTATATATCTAAACATTTTTGTAATTTAAGTACGTCAGAATAATAATCATTTCTTTTCATGGCATGAAGAAAATTTTTTGTTTCTATATACCAGTCTGTTAAAGCAAGTCTTCTCCTTTTTTCTCCAGGGTCAATAAATATACCTTGATAATTTTTTTGATGAAGAACAAGGTTATAATTACTTAGCCAAGTACAAACTGTATCAAGACATTTGTAAACTGATGGCCTACTTATATGAAGCACATACTCAAGATAAGATATTTTAAAAGGTTCTTTTGCAGTAAGAATCATATGCAATAGAAAAAGCTTTCGCTCTTCTTTGAAATGAGGAGTAAGATCAGCTTTTAAGCTACTACATATACGTTGTTTTATATAAAGAGGAGACTCTATGAAATAACCTTTACTTTTCTTTGATATTAATTGCAAATTATATTGGTAGCATAAATATTTTACTGTATGAAACATATAAAGATAGCAGCAGGAATGGCTGGGAGTTTTGATTACGGTGATGTTAGAAAAAATATGAAAGAGGCATTAGATGCAGGTGCTGATTATTGTCATTCAGATGCAGCGGATATGTATGATTTAAGAAACTTACAACTTGTAGGGGGACATTTAGTAATTAAAGCTGTTAGAGATATAACAGATAAAGACATTGAGTGTCACTTATATGCAAAGGATTGTGATAGATTATTTATCGAAAAACTAGCTAAGGTTGTTTGTACTATGCTTATACTTCCAGCAGAAAATTTTATAGGAGTACCTTTAGCTTATATAATTAACTATTGCAGAGAATTTGGAATGAAAATAGGCTTAACACTAGGATGCTACACACTGTTAAACTTTGTTGAAGAATCTATTTATGATATTGATAGATTACATATAGTTGTTCATGGAGCTGGAGAACCTCCAAAAGGTGAAGATACATTTATGAAATAAAAGCCATAGATGAAAATATCTATGGCTGTCATGCTATAATCCAACTGTAGGTACATTAAATTTCTTTAAAATATCTCTTAATCCATGTTCTATTTCTTCTCTTGAAAAATCATTTTCTTCAAGTTCTGTATTAGTAATAGCGTTAAGTCTTTGATAAAAATCCAATGACATTTCTAGATAATCTATGCTGCTTTCATTTATATTATCAAATAAAAAATCTTCAGCGTCACCAAATTTTCCTTCTTTTATAAGACATGTGAGCTTTTCATGTATGAGATCAGTTTGAGATAGGTTGCTCTCATCATTAATCTTATAAGCGGCGGTATCTTTGTGAAATACAAGTCGTGCTACGAATTGTATAAGCATATCTATTTGTTTTAATATCCAATCTTGTTTAAGTGCCAAAATGATCACCTCTCAAATTTTAAATTTAGGTATTAATTTAATATATATTAAGGTTACTATTTTAACCATAAAATTTCTATAATAAAATTATTAAATTTAATGTGACTTTTAGAATAAGATTTAGAAATTTGTTTTGAATTTGGGATTTTGAATAAAACTGATCTTTAATGAAATTCACACAAAAGTATTGACATTGCCTTAAGGGCAGAGAATATACTAAATTCAAAGGGAGGGGTAATTATGAGGAGTAAGGAGTTATGCAAAGCTTTAGATATATCCTATAAGTCGCTTAGAATTTATGAGGATGAAGGTTTAATAAAACCTAAGAGAGATGTTAATAATTATAGAAATTATGATGAGGGTGACCTTTTGAAAATTAGGGAGATAATGCTTTATAGAACCTTAGGATTTTCAATAAAAGATATAAAAGAAATCATGAAGGATTATGATGAAGAGGGGTATAGCTTTATAGAGAGGCTATATAACCAAAAGACAGCAGTAGATTACAAAATCAATACTCTTTTAAGGATTAAAGAATCTTTAAAAAATACAATAAATGATGCACTTGTTTTAAAAGAATGTGATAAAAAACACTATAAGGATATATTAAATTACAACTATGAAAATGTAAAAAATAATCAAGGTTGGAGAGATAAATGGGGGTTTGATAGCTGGGCTAAATCCTATGATGTCAGTGTAAGAGATTTAAGAGATGAGCTAAACCTATTTGAACAGTATGATAAGCTTATTGATACCATAGC
This sequence comes from Clostridium sp., assembly GCA_022773025.1. Lineage (GTDB taxonomy): Bacteria > Bacillota > Clostridia > Clostridiales > Clostridiaceae > Clostridium_X. The sequence continues at coordinate 57,545 of JALEZF010000089.1, forward strand.
TGAAAAGATAGATTCATTATCTAAAGGAAGTAAAGTTTTAGATATAGGTTGTGGTACAGGAAACCTTCTTGGAAAATTGAAGGGAGACAAAGAGCTTATAGGTATAGATCAAAGTTTGGAAATGCTTATAATAGCTAAGAATAAATATCCCAAATTGACTTTAAAGCTAGGAAACTTTTTAGATGAAAACTATTATGACAAGCCAGTTGATATCATAGTTTCTACTTATGCATTTCATCATCTACAGGGCAAAGAAAAGATAGAGGCCTTGGACAAAATGGTTAAAGCTTTATCACCTCATGGAAAAATAATAATAGGGGATTTGATGTTTGAGAATGAAGAGCAGCGTCAAAAGAAAAAAGATTATTACAAATCTATAGGAAGAGAGGATTTGTGGGATATAATCGAAGATGAGTACTACAGTGATGTTGAAATCTTGAAAAGTTACGCAAAGGAGAGAAAGTTAAAAATTTATTATAATCATGTAATTAATTTTACTTGGCTCATTGAATTTGATAAAATATAATAGGTGTTTTAAGAAAAACAATAATAAAATACAAAAGTTAATCTAGAATTTAATGAGGAAACAAACGAAGGAGAGAACCTATGAATAATTTAATAAACTTTTTCAAAGGCATGGCTGTAGGTGTTGCAAATATAATACCTGGCGTAAGTGGTGGAACTATGGCTGTAATACTTCATATGTATGATGAGCTTATAGAATCCATAAGTACATTTTTTAAGGATTGTAAGAAAAATTTATTGTACTTAATTCCAATAGGACTAGGTGCTGTAGTTGGAATAGTTGCATTCAGCAAAATAGTAAAATATCTTTTGGGAAACTACCCAATGGCAACTAACTTTTTCTTTATAGGACTTATAATAGGTAGCTGCCCACTTATATTTAATAGGGCAAAAGAAGGTGGAATTAAAAAGGGAAATGTAATACCATTTATAATAACCTTTGCTCTTATAATAGCTATCTCAGTTATTAATCCACCAGAAGAAAATGCAAAGATAATAACTACACTTACTTTAAATTCATTTATTACCCTTGCACTTACTTCTATGATTGGTGCAGTTGCAATGATAATTCCAGGATTAAGCGGATCATTTATACTTCTTATTTTAGGTGTTTATACAACAATAATAACAGCTATAGCAGATATGAATGTTTTGGTTTTAATTCCAGTAGCTATAGGAGTTGCTCTTGGAATACTTGGAGGATCTAAAGCTATAGATATACTTATCAAAAAATATAAACAAGGAACTTACATGGCTATACTTGGATTTGTAGTGGGTTCTATATTTGCTATATATCCGGGTTTTTCTATGGGAGCAGAGGGAATTGCTGCTATAGTCGTTCTTATAATAGGAGCTGCAATGGCATATTTCTTGGGTTCAAACAAATAATGATTTCCAAAAAGGTATTTCTTTCAAAAAAAGAAATGCCTTTTTTAATTTGACTATAATATTTTTATGTGCTATAATAAAAGTCTGTATAAACGACACTACATGCAAATTGGTTTTGTAGTTTAATAAAATTGGGAATTTTGAATTTCTAGGGCCGAATTTGAAAATTCTTTTATTTGTATAAATGAGAGTTTTTTTAAAGTTCGGCTTTTGTGTTGCGATATTTTATGAAATAACTATGGAACCGAAGGAAGTATATTGGTTTAAAAGAATAAAAACTTAATATTAGTAGGTTCGACTTATATAAAACTTAAAACTAAAAGGAGAATTTAATGGAAACAATAAGATTTGAAGAATTAAACTGTTCGGAAGAAATAAAAAAAGCAGTTAGGGAAATGGGATTTGAAGAGGCTACTCCTATCCAATCAATGGCTATACCAGCAGTACTTGAGGGAAGAGACGTTGTTGGTCAAGCACAGACAGGAACAGGAAAAACAGCGGCATTTGGTATACCAACAATAGATATGGTAAACGAAGATTTAAATGCTATTCAAACTTTAGTACTTTGCCCAACTAGAGAGCTTGCAGTACAAATAAGCCAAGAGTTTAAAAAACTTGCAAAATACAAAAAGAATATAAGGGTCTTAGCTGTATACGGCGGAGAATCCATGGAGATGCAGATAAGAA
>JALEZF010000108.1 GCA_022773025.1 Clostridium sp.
TGCCAAGGAAAGAAAGACCTTGCTACATTAGCTAAAGAATTAGGATTAGATGCAATACATGACACAGTACATGAAATGTGCAAAGATGAAGCAAGACATGGAATGGCATTCAAAGGATTATTAAACAGATATTTTAACTAATAAAGAAAACCCTAACACATAAAAGATAATACCGATAAATATTCCTAATCATTACAATAAAAATCCGCTGATATATAGAGTTCTAGATCATAGTAAAGCTGTGGTCTAGAATTCTTTTTTATTTTGTAAATGAATATAATAAAATTATAACTTATCTGATATAATAGTGAATAATACCAAAATATAGTTTGAGAGGTGAATCTAATTATGTGGACATTTATACTTATACTTGCAGTAGCATTTATAATAGCAATAATTATTTCGAGAAAGGCCTCAATAAAAGTAAATGGAAAAGAAATAAGTGGGATGAAAAAAGTTCCTTACGGATTTATAGCAATATTAATAGCTATACTTGGAATAATTTTTGCAATAGCTCTAGTAGCTCTTTTTGTAGGCTTGGGACTTGGAATAATAGGAATTGTAGTTACACTTATTATCATTACTATACCTGTAGTAGTTCTTATAGCATACTTTACAACGGGAATAACAATAAATGATAAGATTTATAGATTTAGAAAAAATAAAGATAGATAATACTAAGTGGAAGTTTTTATGACTTCCACTTTTAATATGTATGGAAATGATTTTTTATATTATGAAAAGCTACATGATTTAAAATATAAATTATAAAATCTATAAAACTTTTTTTTATAATGGTCTCGTTATATAAGTGAAAGGATGGGGCATATAATGGCTCAATCTGATAATCAGCTGATTAGAGATATAGTTAAAGGAAATGAAGCTGCTATGGAACTTTTAGTGAAAAGGCATTATACCATGGTTCACAGCTTTGTATATAGGATGATAGGAGAATATGAAATATCCTATGATTTAACTCAAGAGATTTTCATAAAGATGATGAAAAATATAGATGAATATTATAATAGAAGCGGAGAATTTTCAAGGTGGATTCTAAGAATTGCTAGCAATCACTGTAAGGACTACTTTAGAAGTCCCACTTACAGACAGCGAATGGAGCATAAGGATATAAATAATATGGAGATAAGCCTTGGTGATACAGTGATTGATATGTTTGAAAAGAATGAGAGAAGGAAGAAAATCATAGGAGGTGATATAGGTGAGGAAAAAGGAATAAATGTCAAATAATCAGGAGTTTTTTGATGATGAGATAGAAAGTTTTTTGGCTAGCTATAGTATTCCTAGTATAGAGGATAAGAAGATTGAAGATACAGTAGATGTATTGAGAGAATATATGCCTAAGAAGGTTAATAAAAGAAACTTATTAAATCTAATGCTAAATGAGATAACTTATATAAACAAAACTTATTGGATTATAGCGGGAATACTTGTTGTAATATCAGCCTTCCTTCCATTGATTTTTGAAATATCATCTTACTATTACTTATCACTAATAGGACCCATTCCTATGATTTTAGGAATCTCAAAGCTTATAAAGGGAAGAGAAGATGTGGGAGATGGAAAAGAGCTGTAAATATAATTATAAACAGATAATACTAGCAAGGATTATAATAATATGTTCATTTTCTATAATCATAGATTTATTATTGTGCACATTGATTGCATTTAACTATAGAGGAATGGCATATATGTATCTTATGCTTTCTTGGATAGCTCCATTTGCACTGATAGCATCACTGGCTTTTTTAATGGTATCAAGACAGGCTGGCAGCGGCTCTATTATAGTCGGATTAAGTATATGGATATGCTTTGTGGGTATTGGAAATGAATATTTTAGTATAGTTATCGAACAGCTAAGTACAGCATCGGTTATAGGTTCTATAGCCATTTCTATGGCAATATTTTTCTACACTGTAAGAGTGTTTTACAAGAAATTTATAGATTATGAATAGGTAATAACATGGAATTAATGATAGATGGAATCACCAAAAAATATAAGGATAAGGTAGCTGTAAGTAATTGAAAAAAATAAAGATGTACTAGATGAAGAGTATAGAGATCTTTTAGGATATCTACCTCAAGATATAGGCTTTTATAAAACTTTTACTGCAGAAAAATTCCTTTACTATATAGCGGCATTAAAGGGCATAGAAAAAAAGAAGCTAATGAAAAAGTAGATAAGCTTTTGCGATTTGTAAATTTAGAAAAGGATAGAAAGAGAAAGGTTGGAGGATTTTCTGGTGGAATGCGCCAGAGACTAGGCATAGCACAAGCTCTTTTAAACGATCCTAAGATTCTTATATTAGATGAACCTACAGCAGGACTAGACCCAAATGAGAGAATAAGGTTTAAAAATCTCATAGGGAGCATATCACGAGATAAGATAGTTATACTTTCAACTCATATAGTTTCGGATATAGAATTCTTAGCAAATGAAATAATCATCATGAAAGATGGACAGTTAGTAGACAAGGATGAGCCATCAAAGCTTATAGATTCTATTAGAGTATATGTTCTTGTATCATTTTAATGAAAAAGGTGATAACTATGATATATTTAGCTAAGGTTGAACTGCAAGAAATACTAAAAAGGAAGAATGTAAGACTTTTAGCCTTGGCAATAGCTATGTTTATGGTGCTACCTAACCTTATAGGTTGTATAAGGATTTCAAAAGATTTTGGAAGCATCTCAAGCTACAAAGAAGTAGCCAAATCTTTTGAAGAGAAATATACAAGAAAAGAACTTAGAGATTTGTATCAAGAGAGCCTCAATAAACAATTATCTTCAGCAGAATTGACCAATGAGGACAAGGCTATATTAAGTGAACTTAGAACAGCAAATAAGGCAGAAGTTTCATATTTTATGGGAGAGGAATCCTACACTTTGAGTCAGATTGAAGAGAGACTTAAAGAAATGGACAAGACTGGAGAGAAGGAAAGCTACGAATATAAAAAACTAGAGAAAGCATTTAATATGATTTCAAAAGTTCCTGAGTATGAGTATAGATACACTGGTGGCTGGATGAATCTTACGGATTTTAATGTAGCTGCAACATTTATAACTATTCTAGTGGTACTTGGACTAGCTCCCTTATTCAATAATGACAATAATGGAAATATGACGGAAGTGGTTTTAAGTACAAGAGAGGGAAGAAGAAAAGCTGTAACGTCAAAGATTATGGCAGGGCTTATCTACGGTATGATAGTCTTCTTATATATAAATTCTCTAAACTTTATAAGTGGATTTCCACTGGGGCTCGATGGAGCTAATGGTCCAGCAAATTCACTTTATGGGGCTACATCAACTCCATACAATATAACTATTATAGAGTATTATTTTACATGTTTAGGATTAGCTTTTATAGCAACTCTTTTATTCGCTTTAATAGTTATGATATTGTCACTACTTATAAAAAATCTTATGGCAACCATAATTACTGGAGTAGGACTATATTTTCTATCTCCAAGCTTAATAAATATATTTAGAGATGTTGATGTCATATTCACATTAAGAGCAAAAGCAATGGTGGGACATTTTACTGCTATAAATATATTCGGTACACCTGTAATGCAAATAAAAGTGGCAGTAATAATGTCTATAATATCAATTGTTATAGCCACTTTCTTAATAAAATACCTTGGAAAAAAGCGTGTTTTAGCATAGGAGGTAGGATATATGAGAGAGCTAATAAAATTTGAATTTAAAAAGATAATTACAAAAAAGATAGTTATAATTTTAGGGTTAGTTGTCATTGGAGCTGCAATTGCAGTGAATAAAGGATATTTCAATGATAAGGACTCAAGCAAACTTGCTTTAAAATACGAGGAGAGTAACTATAGCTTTGAAGACATGAAAGAAAAATATATGGCTATCATGAAAAAATATAATAAGGGGGAAGAACTTTCCCATGAGGAAAATTTTATAAGGCTGGAAGTCATGCCTTATTATCCAATGTATACATAAACCTATGTACAATATCTTAGATAGAATATGGGATTATGAAGGTATCAAGGAGAAGATTAATTCTTTAGAAAATGAAGAAAAACAGGATAGCTATGAGTACAAGGTATTTAAAAAGGTAGAGAGCATGACAAGAGATCAGGATAATATAAGCTATAAGCATCTAAAAGTATGGAATGATATAAACAATTATTCTATGATTCATTGGTCCATACTCATAATGCTTCTTATAGGACTTATTCCTATATTTTCTGATGATTACTCTATGGGAACAGCACCAATAGTTCTCAGCACCATTGAAGGAAAGAGAAATCTCATTAAGGCCAAGGTAATATCAGGACTTTTATATGGAACGATTATATTTCTTCTAGTGATTTTTCTTTATCTATTAAACGGAATTACAAAAGGATTTTACGGAGGAGATCTGCCACTAAATTATATGTACAACGGTTCCCCATATAATATTAGTATACTTCAAGGCACACTATTGGGTTTTGGAATATGCTATGTAGGAGTTATCTCCTTTAGTATTCTAACTATGCTTTTTTCACTGTTATTAAGGAATCAAATGTCAGCACTAACCATAGCAGGTGGCATATATATATTGCCAAGTATAATTTCTATGTTGCCTCTTGAAAAGCATATAATAAGTAATGTTCAAGATTTAAGTTTTATGACATTATTTTATGGGAGTAATGTACTTAGCTCCTTTAAAAGTTTTAACTTTTTAGGAAATGCAGTTATGAAGACGGAAGTAGTGATGGTATTAGCAGTTGTAGTAGCTATAGTGAACGCTACTTTAATAATTATATTTGGAAGAAAGCAGAGAATGGCATAAAATATAGTGAAAAGTTATGAGTGAAGAGTGAAAAGTTGGAGAGGAGTTTAAGGGGAAGTGTTATAATCATTAGATAAAATAATTAGAGTAGCTAGTTTTGTATAAAGGAAAACTAGCTACTCTTTTTAGTATATTTTTATCATATCAATTTGCCTTTCTGATTTGTCAGATGTAAAGCCAAGTTTGTTGTAGAGATGTATGGCGTTTTCATTGCATTCATCTGCCATTAAGAAGGCTCTCGTAGCGCTGTGATTTTTTCCGTAAGCTAAAGCCTCATTTATTAATTTTTGGGCTATGCCCCTATTTTGAAATTCTTTAGCTACAGCAACTTCTCTAATCCAGCATATAGGTCCTTTCGTGCTATCATGTGCATAGATTGCGGTACATATAACACCAACAATATCTCCATTCTCTCTATGAATGAGCACCGCAAAATCCGTAGATCCACCATCTACAGCTGAAGGCTCAGTTCCATTTAACCATTCTTTCATCCACTGTTCTGTTTGACCACTAAAACCTCTGCTCTGTCCTCTGCAAGATTGGGTTAAGATAGCTGCTTCTAAGCAGTCTTTTTCAGTTAGAAATTCTGGCTTTTTATCATAATTAACATTTGTAATATCTGAATTGATATAGTCGTTCCAAATAGCATAGAGTTCAAAAGTAACATTTTTAAGAGATAGAACCCATGCTTCAGGAATAAACTGAATCATTACATCATCTTTCTTATTGGATATGGCTTCGATGAAAATTTCTACATTGTTGCAGGCCCAAAGATATTGAAAATAATTAGATTCTTCATCATAACCGTATAATAAAACTATATCACAATCATCAAGAAGTATTTCATATTCACATACATTTTCAAAGGATGTATAATTTAATGAGGTATATTTAAAGGTAGAGGCTTTTATTTTTAAAGCGAGGAACTGTGATTCGTTCATATTGTATCATCTCCAAAAATTCATATTTATTATGAAATTATAGTTAAACAACAAATTTATATTCATACATAGGGGAACCTTCTTATAATTAAGTATATACAAATTATACCATAGGTAAAAACAGAGTTATGAAAAGTATCAGAATAAAACAAAATATTTTATAAAAAATATCTATTATTTGTTGACAATAATTATTTGTTATGATATTATAGGTACATAGACAAGAGAAAAAACAAATCACAGAACAAATGAAAAAAGTAATTAAAGAGATTAATATAAAAAAATAAAAGGGATTTTAAGGAGGATATATATTATGAAAAAATTTATATGTACAATTTGTGGATACGTTTATG
>JALEZF010000113.1 GCA_022773025.1 Clostridium sp.
GGAGAAATAGAGAATGCCAACGGAATAGGAGAAGTTGGAAATGCAAAGTGTGGAGATATAATGAAGATCTTCTTAAAGGTAGAGGACAATGTAGTAAAGGATGTTAAGTTTATGACTTATGGCTGTGGCTCTGCTATAGCATCATCAAGTATGGCAACAGAACTAATAAAGGGAAAATCTCTAGAAGATGCATGGGAGCTTACAAACAAAGCGGTTGCTGAAGCTTTAGATGGACTTCCACCAGTGAAGATGCACTGTTCAGTCCTAGCAGAAGAGGCAATTCATAAAGCTATAAATGACTACAGAATAAACCAAGGCTTAGAGCCATGGGAAGAAAAAAATCCTCATGTGCATGATCATCACTAATTAACATAATAAAAAGCTAAGAAGAGACTAAAAACTTTTCTTAGCTTTATTTTTTTATCCTAAATTTAAGTATTCTTTTTAATATTTTAGGGAAAAATTAAAAGGAGTGTTTTAATGAGGGTGGGATATTATGTTTCGCGTAAAATATTTTCAGTATATGAATGTTTATGACAATAAGGGGAAGTATCTTGGTTTTATAAAAGATATTGCAATAGATTATCACAAAAGCATTGTGATTGGTTTTAAACTCAGCTTAAAAGGTGTTTTTTCAAAAGAACGTTACATATTAGTAGAAGATATAGTTGCCATGAATGAAAAAGCTATAGTTACAAAATGCGTAAAGGATAAATTTCTTTGCTTTAGTGATATAAAATCTTTAGATATAGTGTCTTTATCAGGGGACATTGTAGGAGTTTTAGAAGATTTGATAATAGACCTTAAAGATTATTCTATTAAAGCCATAGTTGTGAACCCTGGCATATTAACAAAAATTATGAAAGGAAAAGAAATAATTTTAATAAATGAAACAATATTAGGTGATTACAGTATCGCTTATTTTGGAGATAGGAATAAGGTTAAGCTTGTATCTTTAAGCACTAAAGAGTTAGGAGAGCACAATGATGAAAAAATCATGGATTAAGTTTTTACTAAAAGCTATTTTAATTGTAGTAATACTCTTTATCCTTTATGGACTTATGAATGTAAAGATAATAAAGGATGTGGTATCTATGATTTTTATAGCATTTTTGCTTTCCTATGTGTTGAAACCAATACAAGAGTTTCTATACAAAAAAGGTATCAACAAAAAAGTATCAGCTATAATTTTAATTTTGAGTATAGTGGGTATAATAACTGGATTTATAATTTATTTTGTTCCAATTGTACTAAACGAAGGAGAGCATTTTTACGATTCTTTAGAGGATATAAAAGAGAATATAAGCTATATGTATGCTATGCTTAGGGAAAAAAATAAATTTTTAACCTATTTAGATGGTGAGCTAGAATATAGAATGAGGGAATTTACAAATTCTCTTTTACTAAGGGTTTTAGATGGAGTCGTAAGTTTTGGAGAAAATGTGTTGTCCTTTGCTGTAATTCCTGTACTTTCCTATTATTTTTTAGGAGAGGGAGAGTTTTTTTATAATAAATTCATGCTTTTAATTCCTAGGGGCAAAAGAACAGCTACGAGAAATGTCTTTAAGGATATAGACAAAATATTATCAAGATATGTGGCTAGCCAGTTTTTACTCAGTATCTTAATAGGAGGCCTTACCTTCATAGTACTTATAGTTTTAAAGGTGGATTTCCCTATAATCTTGTCAGTTATAAATGGTATAGCAAATATAATTCCCTACTTTGGACCTATAATAGGGGCTGTACCTCCTATTCTTATGGCATTACTTATATCTCCATCAAAAGCCCTTTGGGTCACAGTACTTCTTTTAATAATACAGCAAATTGAAGGGAATATATTATCTCCTAAGATAATAGGAGACAGCATTTCTATGCACCCTATAATCGTAATCATTCTCTTGATAGTTGGAGGAAAGATAGGTGGCTTTACAGGAATGGTTTTAGCCGTACCCCTAGGAGTAGTCATAAAGATAATATACGAGGACATAAATTATTATCTCTTTTAAAACTTTTTAAGAAAAAATATTATTTTTAATTTCTTGACATAAGTTTCATAATACCATATAATTTGCCTATGAGAATTTAATATTCAGTGATGATGAGAAGGAGTAAAGTCATTATTCATTTTCAGAGAGGAAGCGTTTGGTGTGAGCTTCTAAGAGTGTGATTTGAAGGCTATCTTTGAACTGTTAACTTAAGAGATGGATATTTTATATTCATGAATTAGGGTGGTACCACGGAATAATGCTTTCGTCCCTTGTGCTAGGGATGAGGGCTTTTTTATATTTTATTAGAATTTTATATGAGTTCAAATGTGCAATTAGGAGGAATAAACATGAAAACAATGGGATTAAATGAGTTAAGAGAAGCATACTTAAGTTTTTTTGAATCAAAGGAACACCTTAGAATGCCTAGTTTTTCTTTAGTACCTAAGGATGACAAAGGTCTTCTTTTAATAAACGCAGGTATGGCACCATTAAAGCCTTACTTCACTGGACTAAAAACACCACCAAGCAAGAGAGTTACTACATGTCAAAAGTGTGTTAGAACTATTGATATAGATAATGTAGGATATACTTCAAGACACGCAACTTTATTTGAGATGTTAGGAAACTTCTCTTTTGGAGATTATTTTAAAGAAGAAATCATTCCATGGGCTTGGGAGTTTGTAACAGAGGTTTTACAAATTCCAAAGGATAAACTATATGTGACTATTCATTTAAATGATGATGAAGCTTATGAAATCTGGACAACAAAAACTGATGTAGATCCTAAGAGAATATTTAGATTAGGAGCAGATAACTTCTGGGAAATCGGAGTTGGACCTTGTGGACCTTGTTCAGAAATCCATTATGATAAAGGTGCTGGAGAAATCACAACATCAGAAGAATTTGAAAAGGCTTCAGATGCAGATAAGGTAGTTGAATTCTGGAATTTAGTATTCACTCAGTTTGATAAGGATGAGGAAGGAAACTACAATAAGCTTGCACACCCAAATATAGATACAGGAATGGGTCTTGAAAGAATTGCAACAATAATGCAAGGGGTTGAATCGATTTTTGATATAGATACTGTAAAGAGTATAGTTGAAGGTGTTACTGAGGTTTCTAATATACCTTATGGTAAAGACAAAACTAGTGACATATCTATAAGAATAATTGCAGACCACATAAAAGCAGTGGCATTTCTAATTGGAGATGATGTACTTCCTTCAAATGAAGGAAGAGGATACGTTCTAAGAAGACTTTTAAGAAGAGCTGCTAGACATGGAAGACTTCTAGGAATAAAGGGAATATTCCTTAAAGATTTAGTAGATAAAGTTATAGAAAACTACGGAAATGCTTATCCAGAGCTTAAAGAAAAGGCTGATTATATAAAGAAAGTTATAGCTCTTGAAGAAGAAAGATTTAATGAAACCATAGACAGTGGTATGGATATATTAAAGTCATATATAGAAGAGCTTAAAGAAAATAAAGAAAATATCTTATCAGGAGAAAAGGCATTTAAGCTTTATGATACTTATGGATTCCCATTAGAGCTTACAGAGGAAATTGCAAAGGAGGAAAGCATAGAAGTTGATTTAGAAGGCTTCAAGAAAGAAATGGAGCTTCAAAAGAAAAGAGCTAGAGAAGCTAGAGAAGAAAACACTTATATGGGTGGAGAGGATTCCATTGCAAATAAGATTTCAGAAGATATAGAAACAGTATTTACCGGCTATAGTGACACAGAATCAAAAGGAATAGTAAAAGCTATAATAAGCAAAGATTCTTTTGTAAACTCAATAAATGAGGGGGAAGCTATAGTAGTAACTGACAAAACTCCTTTCTATGCTGAAATGGGAGGTCAGATAGGTGACACTGGTATAATAGTTAGAGATGGATTCAAAGCTGAGGTTTTAGATTGTAAGAAGAATATAAATGGAAAGATAATGCACTTTGTAAGAGTGTTAGAAGGAACTTTAAACTTAGATGAGGAAGTTACTTTAACTGTAAATTCTAAGAGAAGAAGTTCAGTATGCAAAAATCACAGTGCAACCCACATGCTTCAAGAAGCACTAAAAGAAGTTTTAGGCCCTCATGTAAACCAAAGTGGTTCATATGTTAATGAGGAAAGATTGAGATTTGACTTCACTCACTTCTCACCAGTTACTCATTCTGAAATAGAGGAAATAGAACTTTTAGTAAATGAAAAGATAATGGAAGCATATGATGTAAATACAAATGTTATGTCTATAGAAGAAGCTAAATCCTCTGGAGCAATAGCATTATTTGATGACAAGTACAAAGATGAAGTTAGAGTTGTATCTATAGGAAACTTCAGTAAAGAACTTTGCGGAGGAACCCACGTTAGAAATTCAGGACAAATAGGGCTATTTAAAATATTGTCTGAAACTGGAGTAGCTGCTGGTATAAGAAGAATAGAAGCTGTAACTGGAATAAATGCTATCCGTGAAATAGAATCAAAGAATGAGCTTTTAAAGGAAGCCGCAAAAGTATTAAAGTGTACAGAAAAAGATATACTAACAAAGGTTTCAGCAAATTTAAATGAGTTGAAAGAAAAAGAAAAAGAAATAACAAATCTTAAGTCTAAACTTATAAAAGGCGTAGAGGACGAAATCCTAAAAGAAACTAAAGAATTAAAAGGAACAAAATTTGTTACTTATTCTTTAGAAAATATAGATGGAAATGCATTAAGAGATATAGGAGACAAAGTAAAGAATAAGCTTGGAGAAGGCGTTATAGTTCTTGCTTCAACAAAAGATGGAAAAATTAACTTCGTAGCAATGGCCACTAAAGAGGCTATAGCTAATGGAGCTCATGCTGGAAAGATAATAAAAGAAGTTGCTAAAGTAGCCGGAGGTGGCGGCGGCGGAAGACCAGATATGGCTCAAGCTGGAGGAAAAATGCCTGAGAAAATACAAGAAGCATTAAATAAAGTCCCAGAAGTATTAGAAACTTTATTAAAGTAGATATATACAATTTTATATTTATGATTTATAATAAATACAAGGAAACAATTAAAATATTAGAATAAGTTCAGATATATGGGTTATACTATAAAAGGGATGACTACTTAAATGCTAAAATATTGTGCAAGGGGGTGAAGCTGCTATTGCAGCCGCGCTTATGAATAATGACAATACAATGCAATTTGATTTTAGTAGAGATAAAAAGGATTTGACAAAAACTATTTTAACAGAAGTATATGAGTCTTTAATAGAAAAAGGATATAATCCTGTAAATCAGCTAGTTGGCTATTTGATTTCAGGCGATCCAACATACATTACTAACTACAATGGTGCAAGGGCCTTAGTTAGAAAGCTTGAAAGAGATGAAATTCTTGAAGAAGTGTTAAAGTCCTATTTAGGAATAAAGTAAGAGGTGCCCTATTTGGGCACCTTTTTATTTAAGGTAGAAAATTCAGTGAAAACTTTTATAATAAAAATACATAATATAGGTACAATAAAAATATACGATATGAGAAAAGCTAATAAATTTTAAAGGAGTATATTTGATGAGAATTTTAGGACTAGATGTAGGAGACAGAACTATAGGTGTTGCAATAAGCGATCCTTTAGGGTTTACAGCTCAAGGAATAACTACAATAAGAAGAAAAAGTCTTCAATATGATTTAGATGAACTAAAAAAAATATGTGATGAATATTCAGTAGAATTAATATTGTCAGGATTACCTAAGAATATGAATGGAACTATAGGGCCTCAAGGAGAAAAAGTTCTTGAATTTTGCGAAAAAGTAAAGGAATTTTTAGGACTCCCTATAGAAATGTGGGACGAAAGACTTACCACTGTTGCAGCTACTAGAGCTATGTTAGAAGCGGACTTGTCTAGAGCTAAGAGAAGAAAAATTGTAGATAAAATGGCAGCAACATATATTTTACAAGGATATCTTGATAAGATTTCAAAATAGAAAAGAATAGAAGGAGAGAAAGAGATGGAAAATAACGTTGACACAATTGTTTTATTAGATGAAGAAGGTAATGAGGTAGAATTTACTGTAGAAGCAAAATTCGATATAGAGGGCAATGAATACGTCATAGTAGTAGCAGAAGGCGAGGAAGACGCTGTTGCTTTAAAGATAACTGAAGACGAAGAAGGAAATGACCTTTTAGTGCCAGTTGAAGACGAGGATGAATTTGCTTTAGTAAGTGAAGCTTACGAAGCTCTTTTTGAAGAAGGATATATGAATTAGTTTATTATAGAATGGAGTTGTTTGTTCCATGACAAAAGCATCTTCTTTAGTAGATATGAATAAGTTAAAAGAGGAATTAAAAAGCAGAGGATATAAGCTTACTCCTCAAAGAAGATCTATTGTGGATACAATAATAGAGAATGAAGGAAGCCACCTTACTGTAGAGGAGATCTACGATAAGGTTAAAATACAATGCCCAGAAATAGGACTCGCAACTGTTTATAGGACTGTTATGCTATTAGAGGAAATGGGTGTAGTATATAAATTAGATTTAGACGATGGGTGTAGTAGATATGAATTGGTTCACGAAGATGAGCTTCATAGGCATCATCATTTGATTTGTACAAAGTGTGGAAAGGTAATAGAAGTTGAAGGAGATCTTTTAGAGAATCTGGAAGCTAAAATAGAAAAACAATATAAATTTAAAGTTAATGATCATAGTGTTAAGTTTTTTGGAATTTGTGAGGATTGTAAATAAATTAAGAGCAATTAATACGTACTGCATGACAGCTTAGATGATTAAAGAAATATAAATTATTCAAGATAAGATGAATGAGCCGTAAACGTAGCAATATTAGAAAACTTAGTTAGATCACTATATGATAAAGGAGGGTAGTATATGAAGAAGGAAAAAGAAAAGATAAAGATTATCCCTCTAGGTGGTTTAAATGAAATAGGAAAAAACATGACAGCCATTGAATATAAAGAGGAAATAATAGTAATAGACTGCGGATTAAAATTCCCTGATGAAGATATGTTCGGAATAGATATAGTAATACCTGATGTTTCTTATCTTATAAAGAATAAAGAAAGAGTTAAGGGAATATTTTTTACACATGGCCATGAGGACCATATAGGAGCCCTTCCATATATACTAAAACAAATCAACGTACCAATTTATGGAACTAAATTAACCTTAGGGTTAATTGAAACAAAACTTAAGGAGCATGGTTTATTAACAACTACAGAATCACATCTTGTTAAACCAAGAGATATAATAAAACTTTCATCTATGTCTGTAGAGTTTATAAAAACTAATCATAGTATAGCTGATTCAGTAGCTATAGCTGTGCATACTCCTTTAGGAGTTATACTACATACAGGAGACTTTAAAATAGACTACACACCAATTGATGGAGAAAGAGCTGATTTTGCTAGATTTGCAGAACTAGGCAAAAAAGGCGTTCTTGTAATGATGGCAGATAGTACAAATGTAGAAAGACCAGGCTATACAATGTCTGAGAGAACAGTAGGCGAAACCTTTGAAAATATATTTGGAAAATCCAAGGGTAGAATAATAGTTGCTACCTTTGCATCAAATGTTCACAGAATTCAACAGGTAATAACTGCGGCCGAAAAATATGGAAGAAAAGTTGCGGTATCTGGAAGAAGTATGGAAAATAACGTGAACGTTGCATTAGAACTTGGATATTTAAATGTAGAAAAGGATACACTTATAAATATAGATTCTATAAATAAGTACAATCCAGAGCACATGGTTATAATAACTACAGGAAGCCAAGGAGAGCCAATGTCAGCTCTTGCTCGAATGGCAGCATCAGAGCATAGAAAAGTTAATATAAACGAAGGGGATACAGTTATAATTTCTGCAAGCCCTATTCAAGGAAATGAAAAACTTATATCAAAAGTAATAAATCAACTTTTTAAAAAAGGTGCAAATGTTATATACACAGCATTAGCTGATGTACACGTTTCAGGCCATGCATGTCAAGAAGAATTAAAACTTATGCATTCTCTTGTAAGACCTAAATTTTTCATACCAGTTCACGGAGAGTATAGACATTTAAAACAGCATGGTGAACTAGCTGAAAAGCTTGGTATGGATCCTAAAAACATTGTAATAATGGACAATGGAGATATAGTTGAGGTCTCAAGAAGCAACATAAGAAAAAATGGCTCCGCAATATCAGGTCAAGTATTCGTAGATGGTTTAGGGGTAGGAGATGTAGGAAATATAGTGCTTAGAGATAGAAAACATCTTTCCCAAGACGGAATACTTACAGTAGTTGTTACAATAGAGAGAGAAAGCGGTTCTGTAATAGCTGGACCAGATATAATATCTAGAGGCTTTGTATATGTAAGAGAATCAGAAGACCTTATGGGTGAAGCTAGAGAAGTAGTGAAAGAAGCCTTAAGAGAATGTGAAAACAAGAAAATAACTGATTGGTCTACAATGAAATCACTTAT
This sequence comes from Clostridium sp., assembly GCA_022773025.1. GTDB lineage: Bacteria > Bacillota > Clostridia > Clostridiales > Clostridiaceae > Clostridium_X. The sequence continues at coordinate 8,419 of JALEZF010000113.1, forward strand.
AAAAGAAGATCTTAGAATCTTCTTATATGAAAAGACCAAGAGAAAACCAATGATACTTCCTATAATAATGGAGATATAATTTATGAAAATTTTTAATGGAATAAGTAGAAATTCTTACATCAAAAATTTTAAATTATTCTTGAATTTATTGATAGGGACAGAATCTTAGAGAATTAGACTTAAAAATACTTAAGTTGACTTTTTTATTATGAAAGTTTACAATAAAGTATAGTAATGACTGAAAGATAGAATTGGATACTTGCGTATCCAATTTTATTTTGAATTTTTATGTGAATAATAACTTATAAACATTGGAGGAATAAAATGAGTTTAGACGTAAGAGAAAATATAAGAAATATAGCAATAATTGCCCACGTTGACCATGGTAAGACCACATTAGTTGATGCTATGCTTAAACAAAGCCATATATTCAGAAGCAATGAAAAGGTACAAGAAAGAGTGATGGATTCTAACGACCTTGAAAAGGAAAGAGGAATTACAATCCTTTCTAAGAACACAGCAGTAATGCATAATGGAGTAAAGATTAACATAATAGATACTCCAGGCCATGCTGATTTTGGTGGAGAAGTAGAACGTGTACTTAAAATGGTTGATAGCGTTCTTTTGGTTGTAGATGCTTATGAAGGGGCTATGCCTCAAACAAAATTCGTTTTAAAGAAAGCACTAGAGCTTGGATTAAAGCCAATAGTAGTTATCAATAAAGTGGACAGAAAAGATGGAAGACCAGAAGAAGTTATAGATGAAATCTTTGATCTATTCCTAGAACTTGGAGCTGATGATGAGCAATTAGATTTCCCTATAGTTTATGCTTCAGCTAGAGAAGGATTTGCAAAACTTGAATTAGAAGATGAAAATGTAAATATGGAACCTCTATTCAAGACAATAATAGAGAAGGTTGACCCTCCAAAGGGATATATAAACGAGCCTTTACAAATGCTTGCTACAACTTTAGATTCTACAGAATATGTAGGAAGAATAGCTGTAGGTAAGATTGAAAGAGGAACTATAAAGAAGAATCAACAAGTTGTTATAATGTCAAAAAGTGGCAATAAATCTGCTAAGATTTCTAATCTTTATGTGTATGATGGACTTAAGAGAGTTGAAACAGAAGAAGCTTCATTAGGAGATATAGTAGCAGTAAGTGGTATTGGCGATATAAATATTGGAGATACTATAGCTGACGCATTAAATCCAGAAGCACTTCCATTTGTAGAGATAGACGAACCTACATTAAGCATGAACTTTATGGTTAACAATTCTCCATTTGCAGGACGTGAAGGTGATTTTGTTACATCAAGACACTTAAGAGATAGATTATTAAAAGAGTTAGAAACTAACGTAAGTTTGAGAGTTGATGAACTTTCTCCAGACTGCTTTAAAGTAAGTGGAAGAGGAGAACTTCACTTATCAGTTTTAATAGAAACTATGAGAAGAGAAGGATATGAGTTCCAAGTATCAAAAGCAAGCGTAATATACAAAGAAGAAAATGGAAAGAGATTAGAGCCAATCGAGTACTTGACTATAGATGTACCTGAAGAATTCATGGGACCTGTTATGGAAAAACTTGGACCTAGAAAAGCAGAGATGGTTAATATGACTTCTGCTAACAATGGATATACTAGATTAGAGTTCAAGATACCTGCAAGAGGACTTATTGGATTTAGAAATGAATTCTTAACTGATACAAAGGGAAATGGTATAATGAACCACGTATTCTGTGATTATGAGCCATTCAAAGGAGATATCCCTGAAAGATCAAGAGGATCATTAGTTGTATTTGAATCAGGAACTGCTATAACTTATGGACTATTTAATGCTCAAGAGAGAGGAACATTATTTATAGAACCAGGAACTGAAGTTTACGCAGGAATGATAGCAGGGGAATGTTCAAGAGCTGATGATATCGAAGTAAATATCTGTAAGAAAAAGCACTTAAGTAATACAAGATCCTCAGGGGCAGATGATGCTTTAAAATTAACTCCAGTAACTATTATGTCACTTGAGCAAAGTTTAGAATTCGTTAGAGCTGATGAGTTAGTTGAAGTTACACCTAAGAGTATAAGACTAAGAAAAACCTTATTAGACCCAACAGAAAGAAAAAGAGCAGCAAATAGAAAATAGTGATTTGAGGAGCGGGGGCTTATGAAAAACAATAAACTTAAAAAAGTTCTTGTTATAATTGTTATAGTTGTTGTTGTGGGGGCGTTAGGCTTTAAATTGTACTATAACAGGCTTGTAAATCATCCATTTAAACTTACTGTAGATAGTGTTGAACTAGAAGTAAAGGATGGTCAATCATTAAATGACGTTTTAAAGAAACTCTCTAATCAAAGGATAATAGGCAACACTTATCTTATAAAGTACTATGTGAAAAATAACGACGTAGATACAAATATAAAAAAAGGAAGATATTTAATTGAAAAAGATATGACTTTAAATACATTCCTTACTAATTTATCTTCAGGAAAGGTGACTGCAGGACTTACAAAGGTCACTATACCTGAAGGATATAATATTGAAGAAATTGCAGCTTCTTTAGAAAAGTCACAGATAATTTCTAAGGAAGAGTTTTTAAATGCAGTTAAAGAATATAATGCTCCATCATATATCAAAAAAGATAGTGAGAGAAAGTATCAGCTAGAAGGTTTCTTGTTCCCAGATACTTATGAGTTTGAAAAAGATGTTTCTGGGGAAGAAATAATAGAAAGAATGATTTCAAGATTTGAAGAAGTAATAAGTGAAATTGAACAAGCTACTGGAAAGAAAATTGATAAGAATAATCTTGATTCTATAGTAACCATGGCATCTATAGTAGAAAAAGAAGCAGTAAGAGATGATGAAAGAGCAAAAGTTGCATCAGTGTTCTATAATAGAATAGAAAAACATACAAAGTTTCAATCTTGTGCTACTGTACTTTATGCTTTAGGATATCATAAGGCAGAAGTTTCTAATGAAGATATAAAGGTGAATTCCCCTTATAATACATATAAGGTAGATGGTCTTCCCGTAGGACCAATATCATGCCCAGGAAAAGCGTCACTTAATGCAGCAATAAATCCTGAAAAGACAAATTATTTATTCTTTATATCTAATGATGACGGAACTCATACTTTTACAGATAGTGATGAAGAATTTATGAGATTAAAAGAAATCAGAGATAATAAAAATAAGAAATAAGTATTGGAGGAACCTATGAGCGGAGTAATGCATGATTATATGGAACAATACTTAAGGCAGCTTATACCAGATAGAGAAGGAATACTAAAAGAATTAGAGGAATACGCCAAGCAAAATGCAGTTCCTATAATACAAAAGGAAAGTGGAAAGTTTTTAGAACTCATGGTATCTATAACTAGACCTAAGAGGATTCTTGAGCTGGGAACAGCCATAGGATATTCAGCTATAATGATGGCTGAAGCCTTAGGGGGAGATGTTCATATAGATACAATAGAGAGAGATGAAAACATGATAAATGAAGCTCGAAATAACATTGAAAAGTATGGTTTTAAGGATAAAATAACAGTACTTTCTGGTGATTGTTTAGAAGTTTTACAGAGTCTTGACGGCAAATATGATTTTATATTCATGGATGCAGGAAAAGGACATTATAATCACTTTCATCCATATTGTATGAAACTTCTTTCTGAGGATGGTATAATAGTTGCAGATAATGTTCTCTTTAGAGGAATGGTTGCATCTAGAGATCTTGTAAAGAGAAGAAAAATCACCATAGTAAAGAGGATGAAGAGTTATCTTGAAATGGTTTCAGAAGATGATAGCCTAATAACCTCTGTAATACCTATGGGAGACGGTATTTCCGTGACAAAAAGGAGGAAAATCTAAGTGAGAAAACCTGAAATTTTAGCTCCAGCTGGTAATCTTGAAAAGCTGAAGACAGCTATAGACTACGGTGCAGATGCCGTATATTTAGGAGGAAGCAAGCTTAATTTAAGAGCATTTGCTGATAATTTTACTAATGAAGATATGCAAGAAGCAATTGAATATGCTCACTCTAGAGAGAGAAAAGTTTATGTGACTTTAAATGTGTTTCCTCATAATTCTGACTTAAATGGATTGGAGCAGTACATAATAGATTTAAAGAATCTAGGTGTAGATGCTGTTATAGTATCAGACCCTTCAATAATTATGACAATAAAAGAAGTTGCAGAAGACCTAGAGATCCATCTAAGTACTCAAGCTAATAATGTGAACTGGAAATCAGCTTTATTCTGGCATAATTTGGGGGTAAAGAGAATAGTTCTTGCAAGAGAACTTACCTTAAAAGAAATAAGAGAAATAAGAGAAAAACTTCCTGAGACTTGTGATCTAGAAGCCTTTGTTCATGGATCAATGTGTATGGCTTATTCAGGAAGATGTTTAATATCCAATTACATGACAGGAAGAGATGCTAATAGAGGGGCTTGTGCTCAAGCGTGCAGATACAAGTATTATTTGGTTGAAGAAAAAAGACCAGGAGAATACTTCCCTGTAGCTGAAGATGAAAAAGGAACATATATAATGAACTCTAAGGACTTATGTATGATAGATCATATGGATGAAGTTATAGAGGCTGGAGTATATTCCTTAAAGATAGAAGGAAGAATGAAGAGTGCATTTTATGTAGCCTCTGTAGTAAAGGCTTATAAAGCAGCTGTTGATAAATATATGGAAGACCCAGCGAATTATAAGTATGATCCTAAGTGGATGGAATACCTTTTAAAAGTAAGCCACAGAAGCTATTACACAGGTTTTTATTACGGACATAGCTCAATGCAGATTTATGAAACTTCTGCTTATGTAAGAGATTACGATATAGTTGGTGTAGTAAAATCTTATGATGAGGACACAAAGGAAGCAGTTATAGAGCAAAGAAATAGAGTTTTTGAAGGAGACGAAGTTGAAGTCCTAAGAGTAGAGGGGGATACCTTTACTATTACTTTAGATGACATGAAGGATGGGAAAGACAACAAGATAGATGTAGCTCCAAGAGCTCAGATGATCTTTAAGGTTAAATGCCCTACAAAATTAAATCCTAAAGATATGCTTATCAAAAGTAAGGAGGTTAGCTAAACTATGAAAAGACCTGTTTTAATAGGGATAACTGGAGGAACTGGTTCTGGTAAGAGCACTATAGCAAAAGCAATCTATAGCAAGTTTAATGAGGATTGTATAGCTATGATAGAACATGATTCCTACTATAAGAATCAAAGTGGAATTTCCTTTGAGGAGAGAATGAAAACAAATTATGATCATCCCTCTGCATTTGATACAGATTTAATGCTTAGCCACTTAAAGGATTTAATAGAGGGTAAAAGCATTGAAAAACCTATTTACGATTTTGAAAAGCATACTCGAAGAGAAGAAACTATTGCAGTTAGTTCTAAAAGTATTATAATAGTAGAAGGAATTATGATTTTAGAAGATAAAAGAATAAGGGATATGCTTGATATAAAAATTTATGTTGATACAGATGCTGACGTTAGAATAATAAGAAGGCTTGTGAGAGACATAAATGAAAGAGGCAGAACTGTTGAATCAGTAATTGAACAGTACCTAAATGTAGTTAGACCTATGCATATGCAATTTGTAGAACCTACTAAGAGATATGCAGACATAATAATCCCAGAAGGCGGACATAATCAGGTTGCCATAGATTTATTAGTAGCTAATATTAATCAAATATTACAAAGTAGATAAAGAATAAAAACCCCTTTCTTTGGCTAGAATTAGCAAAGAAAGGGGTTTTTTTATGATAAAGAAAAGGGATATAAAAATATTAGGCATATGTTTTGGAGTTGTATTTTTAGCTCTTATAGGCAGGCTTTTATATATTCAAATTATAGAAGGCAAAGATTTAAGTGCTATGGCCGAAGCTCAGCACAGTCATACAGGAAATTTAAGCGAATTAAATTACCTAGTATTAGACGCCACAGGGAAAAATCTTTTAAAAACCGAGGATAAATATAGAATTGTAATTGATACTGTTGATTTTAAAAGAAATAATAGTTCAACACCCATGGAAGAATTATATGCTTTTAGGTACACTTTAAAGAATTACAATAAGAATTATGATGTTTCAGTAGATTTGAGCAGTCCTAATGAAGGAAAAAGATATTATGATGTAGACAAGGAAACCTATGATAAGATAAATTCCTTAAACAGTATAAATGGAGTATATAGCTATAAGTATAATTCTATTGATAGAAAAAGTAGTTGGGACATTTGCAATATGCTTATAAGCACAAAGACAAGAGATGGTAAAGATAAGGAGGGTGACTGCCTTGAAAATACCATTGCAGACTATACCTCCTCAAACAAAAATGCTACCATAGTATTTTCCACAGATTCTCAAGGGAAAGTTCAAGATGGAGTATATAACATTCCAAAAGACAACGTGAATTTAAAACTTACCATAGACACTTTGATGGAGGGAAAGGTTAAGGAAGTATTGGATCAAGATAAGTACAAAAAATATAGTCAAATAGGGGTTGCCTTATGTGATAGTGATACAGGCAAAATAAGAGTACTTACTCAAAAGGATTACACAAAACCTAATGTAATGCTTGCTTCTACCACTGAAAATGGATATAGCCCTGGGTCCATCTTCAAAACCATTGTACTAGAAGCAGCTTTAAATGAAGGGATAGTTTCATTAGGAGATAAATTCACCTGTGAATGCAAACCAAATCTCCCCTGCAAAACTTCTCACGGAACATTAACTGTAGAGGAAGCTTTCACAAGATCTTGCAATAACATATTTGCGGAGATAGGGAATAAACTTGGAAGCGATAAGATAATAGAATATGCTAAAGCTCAGGGATTTTTTTCAAAGGTTTTGAATCTATATGGGGATAATGAGGCCCAAGGGGATTATGTCATATCTGATGTTGATAAAGGAGGAGCTACCAATATATCTATAGGGCAAAATATGAGAATAGAGCCACTTCAAGCATTAGGAATGATAAACACTGTAGTAAACAATGGAGTTTATGTAAAGCCTTATATAGTTGAAAGTCTTGAAGATAATGACTTTAATACAGTTAATACTTTTGAAAGTCCTAAAAAGCAGCAAATTGTTAAATCTTCTGTGGCTACCATTGTGAAAAATGAATTTCTAAGAGTAGTTAAAGATGATAATGGTACAGGAAAGGCTGCATATTTGAAAAATGTTGAGTTAGGTGGAAAGACTGGAACAGCAACGAGAATGGAACCTAAAAAAGATGATAATGGTGAGTACCTAAAAGATGAAAAGGGAAACAGCGTTATGGAAAAGCGATATGATGGATGGTTTGTAGGTTATTATAAATACAAAGGAAAAAATTATTCCATGGTGGTGTTTGTTGAGGATATAGCTAATGAAGAGAGTGGAGGAACCATAGCCGCACCTATTTTTAAAGAAATTGTAGAAAAAGTTACGGATATAAAATAATTTAAAGTACAAAAATAAGTAAACTTTCACCACATCTAACATATTATATAATAAGCACTATTAGGAGGAACAACTGTGTTTATTGTACAATATTTTCTAGATGTAGTGAGTAGCATAAATATATTAGCTGGTTATGTAAGCGGCACTAATTCTTTCCCTAAGCCGTTAGACGAAAAAGAAGAAGAGTATTATCTGCTTAAATTAAAAGAAGGAGATCCGTCAGCAAAGAGTGTTCTCATAGAGAAAAATCTAAGACTAGTAGCTCATATAGTAAAAAAATACTCCTATCCAGGGAGGGATGTTGACGACTTGATTTCTATAGGGACTGTGGGCCTTATTAAAGCTATAGATTCATTTGATTATGATAAAGGAACAAGACTTGCAACTTATGCTGCTAGATGTATTGAAAATGAAATACTTATGCTTATAAGAAATAATAAGAAAAATAGGGGAGAGGTTTTCTTGCAAGATCCTATAGGCATAGATAAGGAAGGAAATGAAATATCTCTAATGGATGTGCTCAGTACTGATGATGACCCTATAGTAGAAGTTGTAGAAAACAAAATTCAAATAAAAAAATTATATAAAAACATAAATTCTTGCTTAACAGAAAGAGAGAGAGCCATAGTAGAGATGAGATATGGACTTTCAGATGGACAGACCAAAACTCAAAGAGAGATAGCTATAATATTAGGGATATCTAGGTCCTATGTATCAAGGATTGAAAAAAGGGCTTTAAAAAAGTTGTGTAAGGAATTAAATGGAAAAAATAAAAATTGAAAAATTACTTGGGTATGCTAAGGTTCTTTTAATATTTAAGAATTTAAAAGGATTTTAGCATACTTTGTAGAATAATACTTATTAGGTTATATACAAAGGAAAGTTGCATTTTATTGATAAGGGGGGAAGAATTTATGTTATTAAAGGAATTATTAGATATAACTATTAATAAAAAAGCATCTGATTTACATTTAACAGTGGGGACACCACCAGTAATAAGAGTTAATGGAGAACTTAAAGTATTAGATTATGATAAACTTTCAGCTGAAGATACAAAAAGATATGCAAAGGAGATTTTAGGTGAGAGTTATGATAAGTATAAAGAAGAAGGAGAAATAGATACTTCTTATTCAATAGGAGGAATGGGACGTTTTAGGGTAAACATATTCACACAAAGAAACAGTACTGCTATTGCAATAAGGGTTATACCTCTTAAAGTCTCAACTTTAGATGAATTAGGACATCCTAAAGTTTTAAAGGATTTAGTTGAGAAAAAAAGAGGTCTTGTAGTGGTGACAGGACCTACAGGCAGTGGGAAAAGCACTACATTAGCAGCGATGATAAACGAAATAAATGATACTAGAAGTGCACATATAGTTACCCTAGAAGAACCTATAGAGTATCTTCATAAACATAATAAATCAATAATTAATCAAAGGGAAATCGGAAAAGATACTAAGAATTATAGAATAGCTTTAAAATCAGCTTTGAGAGAAGACCCAGATGTAATTTTGATTGGAGAAATGAGAGATTTAGAAACCATATCTATAGCAATTACTGCAGCGGAAACAGGGCATTTAGTTTTATCAACGCTACATACTATAGGTGCAGCAAAAACTATAGATAGAATAATAGATGTATTTCCTCAGCATCAACAGCAACAAATAAGATTGCAGCTTTCAGCGGTTATGCAAGGAATAGTATGCCAGCAGCTTTTACCAAGAAAAGATGAAAAAGGAAGAATTGCAGCTTTAGAAATAATGATGGCTACACCGGCTATACAATCCTTGATAAGAGAAGGAAAAACTCACCAAATTGAGTCGCTTATACAGACTGGTTCAAAGTATGGAATGAAAACCATGGATATGGCTTTAGTTGAACTCTATAAGAGCAATATAATCTCAGAAGAAACCTTATACACTTACGCAATTGATAAGGATATGGTGTCTAGACTAGTATTGTTATAGAAACTTTTGGGATGTTCATAAAGTTGTATTAGTATTAAAAAATTTATATAACATATAAAAATGGCTGTCTTAAAATTCGAGTTTTAGACAGCTATTATATTGAGTAGAGTTTAGATGCGCTATTTTTATAGAGAATGAAGAGAATTTCTTTAGCATAACTAGGAAATTGGCCATAATTTATCTTAATTAAGTCTTACATTCCCTTTAAATTAGTAGAATTTAAAAATTGTTTGTGATAAAATAAGTTTTGAATTAGGGGGGATTGTCAATGATATCATTTAAAACTGTTATGCAGTTTGTGTTATCTATATTTACAAATGTAGTACTAATTATCACGATGTATTATTTGATACTATCATTATTCGGACTTGTAAAAAAAAGAGACAATAAAACTTTTGATCCACAAAAGAGTTTCGCATTAGTAGTAGCAGCTCATAATGAGGAAGCTGTAATAGAAGGAATTATAAATAGTTTACTAAAGTTAGACTATCCCAAAGAATTATATGATATTTATGTGATTGCGGATAATTGTAGTGATGCTACAGCAACTATAGCTAGAAGTGCAGGTGCCATAGTATATGAAAGATTCAACAAAGATCTTAGAGGAAAGGGTTACGCACTAGAGTGGATGTTTAAAAAATTATTTGATTTGGAAAAGCAATATGATTCTATTGTTATCTTGGATGCAGATAATTTAGTGTCTAGAAATTTCTTAAAGGCTATGAATAATAAGCTATGTGAAGGATATAAAGTTGTTCAAGGCTATCTTGATAGCAAGAATCCTAAAGATACATGGATTACTGCTTGCTATTCCATATCCTTTTGGAGTACTAATAGAATGTTTCAGCTATCTAGAAAAAACCTAGGACTTTCTAGTCAGTTAGGGGGGACAGGCTTTTGCATGGACACCCAAATTTTAAGAAAACTTGGGTGGGGGGCAACATGTCTTACTGAAGACCTAGAGTTTACCTGTAAGCTTGTTTTAAATGGTTACAAAGTTGGATGGGCACATGATGCTGTAATTTATGATGAAAAACCTTTAAGCTTAGCACAATCATGGGCTCAACGTAGAAGGTGGATGCAGGGATTTGCAGATGTTGCTAGTAGATATTTCTTTAAGCTTATGAAGATGAGCATAAAAGAGAGAAGCTTTACGAAGTTTGACTGTGCGTTATATTCCATACAACCTATAGTGACAATACTATTAGGTATCTCAACAATATTAAACTGCATTCAACAGCTATTTTCTGCACCAGAAACTATAACTAGAGTTGTAAATATGCTGAATTCAACAGGTATTACAATTGCAGCAGCATGCTTACTTTTGGCAATGGTTTTACAATTTTTATATACACCTTTTATATTATTCCTAGAAAAGAAGCTTGATCTTAAAATTATTTTGTACTACTTAATATATCCAGTATACTTAATAACATGGCTTCCAATATGTATACAAGGTGTAATGAACAAAGAAAATAAAGAATGGTCTCATACAAAACATACAAGAAGTGTAAATATAGAAGAATTAGAAAAAGTGAATTAAGAAATAATTTCTGCAGGAACTTCCTCAAAAAAATATGAGGAAGTTCTTTATTTTACATATATTTTCAAAATAATCATTTTACTGTAATAAATAATAGGTAAATTTATTATCAAAGTCATATAATAAATTTAAATCCTTAGAGGAAAAATCATTTTTCTGTTGAATATATTAGAAGAGGCTAACGCTACATGCAAGGAGGGTAGATACAAGGTATGGAAAAAGGTTATATTGTTGGGATTGATATAGGGGCCTCAAATATTTATGGAACTATAGGGAAAGCTGATAAACATGGTAAGTTGAAAATTTTAGCAAGTTGCTGTTCTAAATCTTATGGCATAAAAAAGGGGATTGTAACAGGAATAGATTCTCTTTCGGATTCTATAAGATCATGCATTGCTAAGATGGAAACTTTAGTGAATATATATATAGATGAGGTTTATATAGGAATTCCAACGGGTAAGTGCAATTTTATCTCTTCAACGGGAGTAGTCGCTATTTCAAATGACGATTATGAAGTTCTTGAAGATGATATAAAACGAGTTTTAAAAAATGCTTCTGATATAAAATTGTCAAGGGACAAAAAGATTGTAGATGTCATAGCTCAAAGTTACAAACTAGATGACAAGGATAATATCCATGACCCTTTAGGAATGAAGGGGAATAGGTTAGAAGCTGATGTTAAAATTGCAGTAGCAGACTACAATTATATAAATGACATATATAAAGCTGTAGAAAAATGCAGTGTAAGTATAATAAAATCTATAGTGCAGTCTGAAGGTACATCTAAGCTTTTGCTTAGAGAAGAAGATCTAGAAGAGACAATAGCATTAGTAGATGTAGGGTCAGATTCAACTAATATAGCTATATACGATAAAGGACATATACTAAGTTCTTCACAAATATCTTTAGGAGGAATGAGTATAACTAGTGATATAGAGTATTGTGCGAAGATTCCCCTAATGGATTCAGAGAAGATAAAAATTAAAAGCTCAGCTTTTAATTTTGAAAATAAAGTTTTAGAGTTTACCACTCAATATGATGAAAAAACTGAAGTTGATATGAAGATGATAAATGAAATAATTTATGCAAGAACTGAAGAAATCATTTCATTTATTATTAGTGATTTGAAAAAAACGAAGTTATACGATGATATTGATAATGTAATACTTTATGGGGGAGGTATAAGTAATTTTACTTTTACCGAAGAAATATGGAAACGTATGTGCCCTAAACCTGTTTTTATAATAGATAGTAAAAGTATTAATTTAGAAAATCCTTTAACAATTAATGCTTTAGGTATTGTTAAATATATGTATAATGAGTTAAAATTAAATAGTAAAGATTTAATTTTAGAAAATGATATTTCAAATAAATCTAATGAGGATGTTAGAGAGAGTGCTATGTTAAAAATAAGAAAGTTTTTTAGGGAATATTTCTAAAGAGGAGGAATTACGTTGTTAGATTTTGATGTTGATGTACAGCAGTTTGCAAATATAAAGGTAATTGGATGTGGTGGCGGAGGAAATAACGCTGTCAATAGAATGATAATTGAAGGTTTAAAAAATGTAGAATTTATAGCTATAAACACTGACAAGCAAGCTCTTATGCTTTCTCATGCTACTCAAAAGATTCAAATAGGAGACAAGCTTACGAAAGGATTAGGCGCTGGTGCCAATCCAGAAGTAGGACAAAAAGCCGCTGAAGAGAGCAAAGAGGAAATATCTCAAGCTATAAAAGGCGCAGACATGGTATTCATCACTGCAGGAATGGGTGGTGGAACAGGAACAGGAGCTGCTCCAGTAGTTGCAGAAATAGCAAAATCAATGGGGATTTTAACTGTTGGTGTAGTTACAAAACCTTTCCCATTTGAAGGAAGAAAAAGAATGCTTCATGCAGAAATGGGGATAGAAAACTTAAAACAAAGAGTTGATACATTAGTTACTATACCTAATGAAAGATTATTAACTATGGTTGATAAAAAGACAACTCTTATGGAATCATTTAAAAAAGCAGATGATATCTTAAGACAAGGTGTTCAAGGTATATCAGACCTTATAACAATACCAGGACTTGTTAACTTAGACTTTGCTGACGTGAGAACTGTCATGTTAGACAAGGGGCTCGCTCATATGGGCGTTGGTACAGGTACAGGAGACAATAGAGCTCAAGATGCTGCAAAGCAAGCTATCTCTAGTCCATTACTTGAAACATCTATAGTAGGTGCTACAGGAGTGCTTTTAAATGTAACAGGTGGATGCGATTTAGGTCTTTTAGAAATAAATGAAGCTGCAGAAATAGTTCAAGAAGCTGCAGACCCAGATGCTAATATAATCTTTGGAGCAGTTATAGATGAAAATTTAAAAGATGAGATAAGAATTACTGTAATCGCTACTGGATTTGAAAATGAAAAAGAAAAAGAAGCAATGGATCCAATAAGAACTACATATTCTGCTAAACAAGAAGAAAAATCTATACATGAAAATATTACAAAGCAAGAATCAACTCGTGAGGAAGCAGCAGCCACTCGTGATTTTAATGATAGTGATTTAGAGATACCAGCTTTTTTAAGAAAGCATAATAGAGGATAAAAATAATAGGATATAACATAGAGAAAGTCATGATTATTTCAATTTAATCATGACTTTTTTCTATGTTTATTTTTAGAATTAAATTTAATAATTAAATTAGTAGACATGGGTTACAAAAAGGGAGTCTCTTTAATATTTTTACTAAAGATAAAAACTCAAGAAGAATGATGTAAAAAAATGGGAAAATAAAAAAAGAATTAGGCCTTTTAAAATGACAAAATTTTATTTCATATGGTTATATAATAAATAAGAGGGTGGTGTGGGGATGAAAGTTTATATAGATGTCTTACTTTTGGAGAATTTTTTAGTGAATTTATTTCTAATGTATGTAACAAGCGAAACCATGAGTATACCTCCAAAACTAAAAAAGATGATTTTTCCATCTATAATAGCAGCATCTTATACATTGGTTGTTTTTTTAAAAAATGCAAGATTTCTAAATTCAATCTTTTGTAAGATTGGAATTGTGGTAGTGTTTTTGTATTTATATTTCAAAATCAAAGATTGGAGATTTATAATCAAGAGCTCTATAATCTATGTAATGTACTCTATGATTTTAGCAGGTTTATGTATTTTCATAGATATGGAGCTTAATTCTAAGTTTTCAGTAGAACTAAATATAATAAATTTTTCTTATAAGCGCATAATGCTCTCTATTATGTTTATATATATTTTACTCAAGCGAATATTATGTTACATAAAGGATAGGCAAATACTGAAGAAACTTATATATAAAGTTGAATTAGAAGGGGAGGGATGGTCGAAGACATTTAACGCATTTTTAGATACAGGAAATGAACTAAGGGAGCCTGCAACTAATTTACCTGTATTAGTTATAGAAGAAAGTGTGGTAAATGATGTACCTTTAGATAAGGAAAACTGTTTTTATATACCTTATGCTGTAGTTGATGGACAAGGTGGAAATATGGTTGGATACAAAATAAAAAGTATAAAGATATATTTTGATGAAAAGAACGTAAAGGAAACACAAGGGATAATATGTATTTGTAAAAATAAGCTAAGCGTAGGAAATGAATATAGTGGACTTCTTTCACGAGGATTAATATAGGAGGAGTAAAAAATGATTAAACTATCTGTACTTTTAAATAGAGTACTTTCCAAATTTAAAATATTTTTCAATAAGATATACTACATAGGGATAAAGGGAAGTAATGAGGTATTACCACCACCTTTAAGCAAGGAAGAAGAGGAAGATTTAGTAGAGCAGCTAGTAAATGGGGACAATGAAGTTAAGAGTACTCTTATAGAAAGAAATTTAAGACTTGTAGTGTATATAGCAAGAAAGTTTGAAAATACAGGTGTTGCTGTAGAGGATTTAACATCTGTTGGGACCATAGGTCTTATAAAGGCTGTATCTACTTTTGACCCACAGAAAAAAATAAAATTGGCGACTTACGCATCTAGATGTATAGAAAATGAGATCTTGATGTATTTAAGAAGAAACAGCAAAATAAAATCAGAAATATCTTTTTATGAGCCTTTAAATACTGATTGGGATGGAAATGAACTATTATTATCAGATATATTGGGCACAGAAAGTGACACAGTATATAATTCTATAGAAGATGAAGTTGACAAACAACTTTTATGTGTAGCACTAGACAAGCTTAGCGAGAGAGAAAAAGAAATTGTAAGATTAAGATTTGGACTTTCTGGAGTGAAAGAGAGAACTCAAAAAGAAGTGGCTGATATGCTTGGTATATCTCAATCCTACATTTCTAGACTAGAAAAAAGAATTATAAATAGACTTCGAAAAGAAATAAATAAAATGTTATAAGCTTGTCATTAGTATAAAATCCTTCCTGTAAGGAGATAATTTTTAATGGAATTACTCTGAAGGGATGGTTACTTATGATGATTAGCAAAGTGGAAATATGTGGAGTAAATACCTCGAAATTACCTGTATTAAAAGAAAAAGAAATGAAGTCACTGTTAGTAGCAATGCACAATGGTGACCCTAATGCCAGGGAGGTTTTTATCAAAGGTAATTTAAGATTAGTTTTAAGTGTTATACAGAGATTTAATAATAGAGGAGAAAACGTAGATGATTTATTTCAAGTAGGGTGTATAGGGCTTATGAAGGCTATAGATAATTTTGATTTAAGTCAAAATGTCAGGTTTTCAACCTATGCAGTCCCTATGATAATTGGAGAAATAAGGCGATATCTTAGAGACAACAATTCTATAAGAGTGAGTAGGTCTTTGAGAGATATAGCTTACAGGGCTCTCCTTGCACGAGATAAGTTTATAAATGAAAACAACAAAGAACCAACTGTATCTGAGATAGCAAAAGAGCTCAATATTCCAAGAGAAGAAGTGGTTTTTGCTTTAGATGCAATTCAGGATCCTGTATCGTTATTTGAGCCTATATATCATGATGGCGGAGATGCTATATTTGTCATGGACCAAATAAGTGACAACAAAAATTTAGATGATAGCTGGCTAGAAAATATCTCTATAAAGGAAGCTATGAAAAAATTAAATCAAAGGGAAAAATTAATATTAAATCTACGATTTTTTAACGGGAAAACTCAAATGGAGGTGGCAGATGAAATAGGAATTTCTCAAGCACAGGTTTCTAGACTTGAGAAGACAGCATTAAAACATATGAGAAAATACATATAGTGACCTTGGTTAGCCAAGGTCTTTTTTTATATAAATCATTAATTAGTAATTTATTATAAGGATCTGTCATATATTTTTTAATAGGAGTAAAGGGGGAAGGGTTATGGATATAAGTAGTATGCATTCTTTAAATCATATAAGATCTATGGAAGTCATAGATGTAAATATGGGAGCCAAATTAGGTTACATAAAGGATCTAAAAGTAGATTGTGATAAGTGTCAAATAATATCAATACTGATGCCAGAAGAAAAAGTTTCATGGTTTGGAAAATCAACTATGAGAGAAATACCATGGGAGAATGTAGTTAAAATAGGTGTAGATGTGATTTTAGTGAATTATAATAAAAATATTAGTGAAGAACTCTAGAAATCTAATGAAAATATAGTATAATGTTAATAAACTATATTTAAGAAAAGGGCGTGAAAGCATGAAATGTCCATATTGCACACACGAAGAGAGCAAGGTAATAGATTCAAGATCAACAGATGATGATATGGCCATTAGAAGAAGAAGGGAATGTTTGAAATGTGGTAAGAGATATACTACATATGAGAAGATAGAAGATATTCCTATACTTATAGTGAAGAAAGACTCTACAAGAGAAAACTTTGATAAAAGTAAAATAGTTAATGGTCTTATAAAAGCATGCCAAAAGAGACCAGTTTCTCGTAATCAAATAGAAATTATAGCCGATGATATAGAAAAAGTCTTAAGCAATAATATGGTGACAGAAGTTAAATCAGAAGAGATTGGCAACATGATAATGGAAAGACTTAAGGTCATAGATGAGGTAGCTTATGTAAGGTTTGCTTCTGTATATAGACAGTTTAAAGATATAAACACTTTCATGGAAGAAATTAAAAATTTGATGTCAAAGAAATAGAAGCCAAACTTTAATATAGTTTGGCTTTACTTTTGTTAAAAGGAAGTTAAAAGATTATGAAAGCTATGGATAAGCTCATTAAGGATGATAAAATAAGGGAGAAGAATTATGATAAAAGATATAGTAAATGGATATAAGGTAATAGAAATAGATTTAGAAGGTGCTAAGTGCATCTTTACAACATCTTATAATGGTCTTGATTTGAATAGAGAGGGAAGAGATTT
>JALEZF010000001.1 GCA_022773025.1 Clostridium sp.
GAAGATAGCAACAAGACTATCTTTGTTATTTTCATATTATATTATTAATTTCGATAATATTTTTAATCTTAAATTTTATCCACAACTAATAATAGAAAAACCCTCTGTTTTTAAACAGGGGGTTTTTCAACAAACTGAAAAATTAAAGCTGCCAGTAGGCAGCTTTAATTTTATAAATTATTTTTGATTGTAATAAGGTCAATTATGTCATTTACATCTTTTATTTCTTGAGGTTCATTTATCATGATTAAAAGTTTATCATAGGCTGCTTTGAAAGCACCTGTTTTGTCTTTAACTATGGTATTTTTAAGTGCTAGAGTTCTGAAAGCTGTTAGATATAGCAATTGCTCTGATCTGTCTAATGAGTTTTCATTTATATAATTTAACGCATATCCTATGGCTCTATTTATTATCTTCACATAGACACCTAAGCTTTGTTTGCATGAAGCAAAGGCTATTAAAGCTTTTAGGGTAGATTTAATCTTTTCTTTTTCTGATGCATCAACTACACATATAGATCCATCTTTTCTTTGACTCTCAGCCATCTTGCTATATAGCTTTTCCTCATATGGAAGATGGTCATCTCTTTTGCTTAGCTTATATAGAAATCCTGGAGCATCTAAAAAATATCCATAACTTAAGTTCTCCATAGTTTCTTCAGAAACATCTAGGGGAAGTATTTTGTTTATAGCTATTCCTAAAAGAGGCTCTTCTATGACTTCTGTCATAATAAATGATGTTTTGCTACTTATAATCCCGTAATCCTTGGATAGTTCTATAACCTTTTTCCCCATGGCATCCCGTTCAATTCCTCTAAAAGAATCCATTTTCTCTTCTAAAGCTTCTATTCTCTTTCGAGTCCAAACTTTTTCTATTAAATATGCATTTTCTTTCAATTCAAAAGAATCTATTGGAATTTCCTGTTCAAAAGATTTATCTCCTATAAAACCTTTTATGATAGCTGGTCCTTTTGCTATTCCCTTAACTTTTGCAAATATAGAAAATGGCTCTAAATCATAGATGTATTCTATAGTTCTTGGGTAAGTGCTTAGAGTTTCCCCTCCAAAATATATTTCTCTTACATCTATTTGAGGCCCTATTATTCTATTAAACTGCCTTAGTATAAGCTCTCCTATTTTCTCTTCTTTCTTTATGAAATCGGCACGTCCACCATTAATAGCAGCAATCTCTCTTATAAAATACTTGTTAGCCTTATCTTCCACTCCTATTGGGAAAATCCTATTTTCTTTTATATTTTCCCTTATATAGCTTAGAATTTGCTCCTCATTTTCAGCTTCATCGTTTGTAAATAAAATTATTACAGAGTCTTCTCCTTGGTCTAATGCCCATTTTAAAGCTTTATTTATATCAGCACCATTTCCGTAATTTAATGTTTTAAGCCAAGCTATTGCTTTATCAACATTTTCTTCAGAACTCCATAAAAATTCATTTCCTAAAGGATTTAGCTCATCATGGAAGGCCAATATATTGAATTTGTCATCTTTGTTCAGGTTCCTAAGACCTAATGCTAAAGATGTCTTAATCTCACTTAAATTATTGTCACCCATGTCATTTGATATGTCCATTAAGAAAATATAATTCACAGTTTTTCTATCTTCTCCTTCTTCAATATCAGGAAAACCTTTCAAATAAACTATACTTTCATCTTTTATATGCTTAGGAAAACTGTAGGACATAGCACTAAACTCATATTCCGTTTCTTCTTCCATAAGAAGTATAAATTCTCTATTTAGTGCCTCCCCCTTCTTTAAAGTCACCTTCACTAAAGTTGGGCTTCCATATTCCTTTTCGATTTCATGGGATGGGCTCCATATCTTTAATGTTTCAAAAGACTCTATGAGTAAATTCATAGACACATCATAATCACTTGCGTTTTCTTTTATTCCCTCATTTATTCCTATTGGCTCCTCTATTTCAGGGATGATAAGCTTATATACTTCATCCTCTAAGGTTAATTGATCCATATAGGATATTTTTATCTTTACAACTTCATTTGGTAGAATATTTCCTATAGTTATATTGTATATATTGTCGCTGTCCCCTTCTAAACTTAGAGTGTTTACCCCTTCTTCTAAAGCCTTGTCCCAAAGTTCTTTTGCCTTTCCCTTTTCCTCTACCATAGCTTTGATACTATGGCCTCCTAAAGAGACTTCAAGGCCTGTTATTATTCCAGTATCAGGTATTGGGAAGCTATATATAGCTTCTATATTATCCTCACCTATGTTTTCAAAAGTTTGTTCTATTACGAACTCAACAAACTCTCCACATATATTTCCACTTATGACTACATTCTTAAGTATGACAGGTAATTCTTCAAGATTTTTATTATGAAATCTATATGTTTTCATTTACACCATTTCCTCCTACTCACAAGAACACTTTAGAATATTATACCATTTCATACTTTTACTATCTATTTCTTTCCTTTTCTATAGATTTTAACTTTCTGTTTCAATTATACATTTTATATAAACAGTAAATCTTGTTTCATCATTAACTTTGATGATGTATAATTAACATATACAAATTATAAATATTAACTGGAGGTGTAATTATGGAAGATTTAAATCTAGAACTCAAACTTAGAGATGATGATATAATAATGAAACTTAAAGTTTCTAAGCCTGTTACTACAAAGGATATGGTAAGTAATTTTATCGGAAATCTATTAGTTGCCGGTGGAGATATAGCTAATAACATCATTCTGGTTTTAACAAAGGATTCTCTTTATTTAGCTGCAATCGGCCATGTTGCCATAGGTTATGCTGAAGAAGTCAGAAGTGTAGACAAAATCTCACTACGTGATATAAATGACTTTAAGGTCTCAACTAAAGATTCCCATGAAATCATAGAAATGACAACTGAAAAAGGTACGACATATTTTACTAGAGATAATTCTAAAGGAGACAACCTAGCACTTGCTCTCTCAAAGGTTATAGAAGATTTAAAATAGCTGCACTAAGAGTTAAGAATATAAACAAATCTGGTGGTGATCTAAATGGCTAAATTAAGAATTAATACTTCCCTATAATTGCATTGCAACGGAAGTATTAAAATAAATTAGAAAATATTATCCTTTGCACTGCAATTTAAGCTTGATTATTAGTTTTAATTTGCAGGAGGATATAAAATGAAAAAATATATAAGAAAAAATCTTTTAGTAGTTATGGTGTTTCTATTGGTTTTATTAATAGAAAATTCAGCTTCAATTTTGGTTCAATTTTTGAAAGGTGACCTTTTAAATCTAGCCCTTGATGGAGATGTTTCTGAAACTCTCTATAAAGCTATGTTGCTTTTAGGAGCAATCCTTATAGAAACCATGTTTATGTACTTTGAATTCATCTCTACAAATAAATTTAATTATTTGTGCACCAAAGATTTGAAGGAAGATGTGTTTAAAGCAACTCTCAACAAAGAGTACTCTGATTTTAATAAAAATAGCATTGGAGAATATATCGCAAAATTTACTAATGAGATAAAAACTATCAATGACGCTTATTTTAATAGCATTACCCTTTTAGTTATGCTGATCATAAAAATTTTATTTGTTTCATGTGCTTTGATATGTCTTAATTTAAAACTTGCCATAGTAACTTTGATTTTGCTAACTATGCCCCTATACATTCCAAAATTGGCAGAGAGGAAACTGAAGAAATCACAAAATAATTTTTTAGACACCATGGAAATATTTTTAGAAAAGCTTAATGATTTTTTTCAGGGTTTTGAGATTATCAAAAACTTTTCTATTGAAAATAAAATTATGATTAAGTTTAAAATTTTTAATGATAATGCCATGAAAGCTAGCTATATCAATGACAATACCCACTCATTGATAAGAATAATTTCAGCTTGTATGTCTTATTTTTCATATTTTATTATTGTGGCTTTTTCTGCTTATTTAGTTCTTGTAGGCGAATTCAATGCTGGACAATTTTTTATCGCAGTAAACATGATTGACCAATTAAGTTATCCTATAATATCAATTTCAGGATGTGTACGAAGTATTATTTCCGTAAAAGATTTGAATGATAAGATAACAAATTACTGCAAAGAGGAAAAAATTGAAGTTAAGGATGCAGATGTGCTCACCACATTTCAAAATAAAATAGAATTCAAAAATATATGTTTTTCCTATGTGAAGGATAAACCAGTGTTAAATCACATATCTATGGTCTTCGAAAAAGATAAAAAGTACCTAATCAAAGGTAGAAGTGGCTTTGGAAAAACTACTTTAGTAAATTTATTATTAAAGTACTATAGGCCTACTGATGGTGAAATTGTTATTGATGATATGTCCATTGAAAAAATTAATAATATTTATGATATAGTCTCTGTAGTAAGGCAGGATAATTTTCTCTTTAAAGATACTTTAAGAAATAACCTTACATTATTTGAGGACATAGATGATGATAGACTGTTTAGTATTTTAGACAGCGTAAACCTTCATGATTTTGCAAACAAAGAAGCTCTCGATATGATTATAGGTAGCGGAGGAGTATCGATTTCTGGTGGGGAAGCTAAACGTATATCAATTGCCAGAGCCTTGCTTAAAGGAAAAGATATACTTATTCTAGATGAGCCTTTGGCTAATTTAGATAAGGATACTACTGAAATATTAGAAAATGAGATATTATCTTTGGAAAAATATACAGTTATAATGATCTCTCACGTTATAAGTAAAGATGCTGAAGCTGGGTTTGACGGTGTTTACAATTTCTCTTAAGATATTAAGATAAATAGTTACAAATTAATTTAAAATAAAAGTATCCATGAAAACTTAAAGTGTCATCATGGATACTTTCTTAATTTAAAAAATAATTTTTCTACTCTATAAACTCCATCTTCCATTTGAAGTATCCAGTTTCCTCATCTTTTTCGTATCTAAAATAAGCACTGAATACATTTCCTTTTCTGCTCTTTAAGTTTCTGAAGCCAACCTTTCCGTTTTTAAGAAGAAGCTCTACCATGGCACGATTTACTGGTTTGTTGAAGGACCTTATGAATTTATCATCCTTCCATATGGTGTACTTGCAACCATTTTTCCAGTTGGTACAGCCAAAAGCTTTTTCTGTTTCAATTACTGGATTACCACAGATAGGACACTTACCCACCTCTTCATGGCCTTCTGGAACTTCTGTTTTAAAGTTCTTTAGCATAGAAGTATCATTCTTTATAGCTTCAGTGGCCTTTACTGTGAATTCCTTTATCATTTCTAAAAATTCATCTCTTTGGAATTTCCCCTTTTCTATATCTGAAAGAGTTTTTTCAAGACGTCCTGTGTACTCTAGGTCTAGTAGCTCCCTTACAGGGAATATTTCAACTAAGGTTCTTCCAAGTTCTGTACAGGTCAAGCTCTTTCCCTTTGACTTCACATAACCAGCATCTTTTAATTTCTTTATAGTTTCTGCTCTGGTTGCTGGAGTTCCGATGCTAAATCCACTGAGGATGGCAGCCATCATCTCTGCACTATCCTCTTCATCCTTAAAGCTCTTTCCACAAGTCTCCATTACCCTTAATAGAGTTTTTTCAGTGTGAAGCTTTGGAGGCTTCTTAGTTACAGCATTTACCTTGCTATCAGTTATATCAACCATTTCTTTTTCTGAAACCATAGGAAGTATTGTATCCTTGCTTTCCATATTTTCAACAACACGCCAACCTTCAACTATTTGAACCTTACCCTTAGCTATAAAAATACCCGGTATATTAGAATCATTAACTTTTATGGTGAGCTTGGTTTCCTCAAACTCAGCTATAGGCATGAATTGCATCAAAAACCTATTTTTAACTGACTCATAAACCACAAATTCCTCTTTGCTTAACCCTTGTGGCTTCATGTAGGTAGGAACTATGGCACTATGGCTTTCTACCTTTGAATTATCAAATACTCTTTTGTTTGTGGTGAATTTAATTTGATTTTCATAAGGTAATCCTTTTTTCAAGGTATCTAAAACTTTCTTTGTTCTATCCTTTAAACTTTCCTCTAATGCCACACTGCCTGTTCTAGGATATGTTATGAATTTCTTTTCATAAAGAGACTGAGCAACCTTTAAAACCTTATCTGAAGTCCAGCCTTTATATTTGCTGGTTATATGTCCTTGAAGATTAGAAAGATTAAATAAAAGAGGTGGATAATCTTTTTTCTTTTCTACCTGCTTTTCTACTACCTCTCCATTTTTATCTTTTAAAAGTTTTTTAAGTTCCTCTAATTTTTCCTTATCCTCAAATTTTTCACTATCATTTTCGTAGTAGATTCCTTGAAATTCCTCATTGCTTTTAGTCTTAAAATCCGCCGATAATTTATAGTAAGTAGAGGCCTCAAAATTCTCAATTTCCTTGTCTCTATCGTAAATTATCTTTAAGGTAGGAAGCAAAACTCTACCCACATTTATTATGCCTTTTTTATTTGTGCTGTACCTCAAAGTGGCTACAGAGGTTAAGTTTATTCCTATTATCCAGTCCGCCCACTGTCTGCCTATGCCCGCATCTCTAAGGGATTTCATTTCTTCATTGGGCTTTAGCTTTTCCATACCCTTCTTTACTTCTTCTGCTGTCCATTCATTTAAAAGTATTCTAAATACAGGCTTTTTCTCATGGAAATACATGAAGATTTCATCTCCAATAAGCTGCCCTTCTCTATCAAAGTCTGTGGCAGAGATAATACCATCCACATCATTTCTATCTATGAGATTTTTTATAGTTTCTATCTGTTTTTGGGCTCCCTTATCTACCATAGCTTTATTTACATTGTCACTTTTAATCTTATATTTAAATCCTTCTGGTATAAAAGGAAACTTTTCAAGCCTCCAACCCTTCATATTAGCATCATAATCTTTAGCATCATATAGCTGAAGAAGATGACCAAAAGCCCAGGTAACTATGTAGCTTTCCCCTTCAAAGTATCCATCTTTTCTAGTTTTTATCTTGAAAGCATCTGCAATATTCTTAGCTACAGAAGGCTTTTCTGCTATTATAACTTTTTTCATTACTGAAGTTTCCTCCTAATTGCTACGACTATTAGTTTAGTTTTCTATTTCTATTATACGTTTTTTTCACTAATTTATAAAGGTTAGGCTGAAAACAGATTTTCATGCAATTAAAAACTTCCTAGAACTACTTGTCCCAGGAAGTCTTAATTTTATTTTTTATAAACTATTTCTCCATTTATGATTGTATACAAGGTATTTGTGTAAGTATCTAGAGGATTGCCATCTAAGATTACTATATCTGCATCTTTTCCTTCCTCTATAGATCCTAATCTATCAGAAACACCTAATATTTCTGCGGCATTTATTGTTATTGTACTTAGCGCTTCTTCAAAAGTTAAATTTCCTGCCTTTTGAGCAAGACCTGCGCATATTGGAAGATAATTTATTTCTATAACTGGATGGTCTGTCATTATCGCAACCTTTACACCTTTATGCATAAGCACTGCTGGTGTTTCAAAACTCTTGTTTTGAACTTCTATCTTAGACTTGTTTGACATAGTTGGTCCTATTATAGCTGGACATCCTGATTCTTTAACATCGTCACTTATTAAATGACCTTCAGAGCAGTGGTCTAAAGTCAATTTTAAATTAAATTCCTTAGCTATTCTTATAGCTGTTAGTATATCAT
This sequence comes from Clostridium sp., assembly GCA_022773025.1. Taxonomy (GTDB): domain Bacteria; phylum Bacillota; class Clostridia; order Clostridiales; family Clostridiaceae; genus Clostridium_X. The sequence continues at coordinate 7,636 of JALEZF010000001.1, forward strand.
CAGCTCTATGGCAGTGAGCTTTAAGTGGCATTTCCCCTTCAAGCACTGGAAGGAAGGCTTCCATTTTTATATTCTTTTCAAAGAAGTCACCCTTCTTTTCTGCATTTTCCTTCTTAGCTTTGTAGTTCTCTGCTTCCATAAGAGTTTTTCTAAGAAGTGCTGCTGTACCCATTCTAGTTGAAGGCATCTTACCTTTTCCGTTGTAGACTCTCTTAGGGTTTTCTCCAAAAGCTATCTTCATAGCAGCTGGTTCTACTATCTTCATCTTGTCTACATTATTGCCATAGGTTTTCATCACAACAAATTGTCCTCCTACAACATTAGCACTTCCAGGGCCTGTCATAACTGTAGTTATTCCAGCTTCCACAGCTCTGTCAAAATACTGATCCATAGGGTTTATTCCATCTATAGCTCTCATTTCGGGAGTTATTGGGTCTGTAGCTTCATTTCCATCACTGCCTTCAAAGCCCATTCCCGATTCCCACATTCCTAAATGGCAGTGTGCATCTATCATTCCTGGTATAACTATAGCTCCACTAGCATCTATTATTTCTCCAGTATAATCTTTTATCTCTCTTGCTACCTTTTTTATCTTTCCATCTTCAATTAATATATCACCATTTTCATAGACATCTTTAGCCATGGTATATATCTTTCCATTTTTTATAAGCATATTTTATAGCCCCCTTTTAAGTTATCTTTATTATGTTTTCTACAGTGATAACATAAAAGCCTTGTTACTATTTAAATATCTGTACTACTTTTCTAAAAATTGTATTGATTAAAACATTGATATGTTGCTGTTGTCTATTAAAGCTATAATGTATATAATAAAGCTTAAGGTTAATTATGGAAAATAAATATGAGAGGTAATTTAATAATGAAGAAACTAAAAAGCAGAGAAATCTTATCGATAATATTAATACTGATTTATATAATATACTTTTATATCTTTTGCAAATATGTTGTGACACATGATTTATTAATTGGTGTTAAATCTGTATCTAGTAAAAATATATTATTAGCTTTTACTTCTGATTTTTTTGCATCATTACTATTTCCTATTTTATTAATATTCGTATTTAGACACGACCTAAAGAAATTTAATTTAGTTTTTAGACACACCTTACTACAATACGTCTTGATAGGGTTTATAATTTTAACTTTTATCCTTCATAATGATTTTTCATTAGGTGGTCTATATAGACTTTTCTTTTATTTAATACCTGTTGCCTTTTCAGAAGAATTTATATTTAGAGGTTATCTTTATAATGAATTAAAGAGCAACAACCGTTTATTTGCTATAATTTTAAGCGGTTTATTATGGGGTATACCTCATGCTATACTTCCAGGACTCATAGCTAATAAAACCATCTTAGAATTTTGTTTAAGTATGATAAGTGAGATAGGCGGAGGAGTGTTATCAGGCTATTATTTTATTTATCTTCAAGAAAAATCTAATTCGCTATTCATTCCTATTTTTGTACATGCTCTCTTAGATTATTCAGCTGGACCTCTTTCAATAATTCCAGCCCTTGGAACTTTTATATACTTATTTATAAAAAACAAAAGAAATAAATTAGTGAAACATAAATAAAAGGTAGACTTTAATCAAATCTATCTTTTATTTATTAGGAAAATTATATATTATCTTTAATCATTGCTATCATAGCAAGCACTTTAACTACATCTCGTTAAGCATCCACACAAAAAAGTTTAAAACTCCAGCAAAAGCTACCCAAAGAGCATAGGGTATCATAAGTATTCCTGCCACCTTGTCCCTTTTAAAGAATGCTACTGTTGTCAAAATTATAAAGACAAATAATATTACAAGTTCTATAAAAGCTAAACCGTACAATCTGAATTTAAAGAAAAGAAATGGCCACAAGAAATTTAAAAGGAGCTGAACTCCGTAAAGTACTAATGGGAGCTTTGAAGTATTGGTTTCTTTTATAACCATGTAAACTCTATAGGCAGCTATGCCCATTAAAATATAAAGAATAGTCCATACTATTGGAAACAATATGGCTGGTGGTGAAAATGCTGGCTTTTGTAAATTAGCGTACATCATCATAGAATTTTTATTAAAAATTCCAGCTATGAATCCCCCTCCAACGGATATAAGCAAACTTATTATAAGAGCACCTATGTCAACTTTTTTCTTTTCTTTATTTTTATTTTTCATAAAAAAATACCCTCCCCATATGTTTTATTACATATTATGAGGAGAGTTTTTGTTTTATACTAATGTCCTAAGCATATACAGCAGTTTTTGAAGTTATTTTTTCTAAAATATCTTTTATATCATCTATAACTTCATCTTTATTTGTTTCATTTAATATCTCATGTCTTCCACCTTCATATAGTTTGTATGAAACATTTTCTACACCAAGGCTTTTATAAAGATTATATAAGTTTACTATTCCTTTGCCGTTTTCTCCAACAGGATCTTTGCTTCCAGCAAGAAGATATATATCTAATGATGTTGGAATTTCTTTCAAATTATCGGCTTTATGAATTTCCCTTAGACCCTTTAATAAGTCATAAAAATAAGAAGCTGTAAATATATTTCCGCAATACTTATTATTTAAATACTTGTCTACTTCTTTTTCATCCCTTGAAAGCCAGTCGCACTTTGTTCTAACAGGTTTGAAATTGTTATTAAAGCTTCCAAAAGAAAGTTTGTCCATAAGTTTACTACGTTTTCTTCTTCCAAAGATTTTCATTTCCAAATATGATATAGGAATTCCTAGATTATTTATGGCCTTTTGCTTTCCATTAGATCCTGATAGTATAAGTCCATCTATGCTGTCTCCATAAAGTTCTATATATCTTTGAGATAAGAATGAACCCATACTATGCCCAAATAAAATAATAGGTGTTCCCTGATTTTCACTTTTTATAAAATCATTAATCTCCTTTAAATCATATACCATGGCATGAAAATTATCCTTATCGTCCATATATCCTAAATCATCTAATGAGGCCGCAGTCTCTCCATGTCCCCTATGATCATGTCCATATACAATAAATCCTTCCTCTACAAGACTCCTTGCAAAATCATCATATCTTAATATATTTTCTGACATACCATGAGAAATTTGAACTATAGCTTTAGGACAATCATCTGTTTCATTTTCCCACTTATAACAGTTCAGTTTTACACCTTTACTGTCAACAAACTTAAAATTTTTTCTTTTCATATCTATTCACCTACGTTTCATTAAGAACTCTTTAAATTTATTTTATATAATATTTTTAAATAAATCTACACTTTATCGTAATCATAATGTAATTACATTATGATATAATTGTTTTATTAAATTGTCCACATATAAAATTATAGGTAGGTGAAGTACTTTGAATATACTTATAGCTGAAGACGAGCAAGATATATGCGAACTTATGGCGCTGCATCTGACTAAAGAAGGTTTCAATGTTTTTAAAACCTTTGATGGCATGGCTGCCATAGAAATTTTTAAGAATAATAATATTGATTTGGCTATTCTAGATGTTATGATGCCAGTTATGGATGGATTTTCTGTACTTAAAAATATACGAGAATCAAGTGAAATACCAGTCATCATGGTTACTGCACGTGGAGAAGATACAGACAAGATAGCCGGTTTAAACTTAGGTGCTGATGATTATGTAGTTAAGCCATTTTCTGCAATGGTACTTATAGCAAGGGTTAATGCTCAATTGAGACGATACTATAAGTTTACTAGTGGAAAGGGAAAAAATATCCTATATGTAGGTGATTTGTCCTTATGTAAAGATAGCTGTGTTCTATGCAAAGAGGATAGTCCATTAGAACTCAATGCTAAGGAATATAAGATAATGGAACTTCTTATGGAGAATCCCGGAAAAGTATATACTAAAAAGCAAATTTATGAGCAGGTTTGGAAAGATACTTATTATGGCGATGATAATACAATAATGGTACATATAAGTCACCTTAGGGAAAAAATCGAAGATAATCCTAGGGATCCTAAGTATCTAAAAACTATTCGCGGTATAGGATACAAGCTTGAAAACTTATAAGATAAAATGCCACAAAAAATATAAACATAAGATTGCTAATTCTCTGCTTCGTAATTATGTGTTTTTAGCCTTCTCCATGACTCTACTAATTCTTATAACCTCTTTAATAGTAGGAATGTTTGCTTTTTTTCTTTTCTTTAACACATCTAATGTTATGTCCGAACCAGAGGAAATAATGATGGATGATTACACTTTAATTGATACTTCTGACATTGAATCTTCAGGTGGATTTGTAGAGATTATAGATAAAAATAACGATGTTATTTACACTAAAGGAACAAATCCCTCTCCAAAGTCTCATTATTCTTTGGAGGATTACAATAAAATAATATTAAGCAGCCAATTTGAAAATTTAGAGGATGGCTATGTTTATCGAAGTAGCTACAACAAAAATAAGGACTTCCTTCTAGTTGTGGCCATTCCAGAAAGTAATGAAAAGGATATTCATCCACCAAAGAAAAAGCTTAGCCCTAAAGTGTTTATAGCTCTATCCCTATTAAGCGGATTTTCTATAATCGCTATATTCTTCATTTTTTACTCCAGACTATCATCACGGGACTTTGTAAAGCCTCTTGAGCTCTTAACAGAGGGTGCAAATCGTTTTGCAAAAGGTGATTATTCTACGAGGATAGCTATTTATTCTGAAAATGAATTTGGAGAATTAAAGGATGCCTTTAATATAATGGCCCAAAAAATCCAAGATGAGATGATGCTCCGTGAAAAATCTGAGGAATCTAGAAGAAGACTTATTCTTGATATATCTCACGATTTGAAAAACCCACTATCAAGCATCTTAGGCTATTCAAATCTACTTTTAGAGGAAAATATCTCAAGAGAAGATAGTAAAAAATATCTTGGCGTTATAAATAATAATAGCCAAAGGGCCAATGAGCTTTTGCAGGATTTATTTGATTTTTCTAAACTTCAAAGCATTGATTTTAAGCTTACGTTAATTAGTAGTGATATCTGTGAATTTTTAAGAGAAATCATAGCTTTCTATATTCCTGAGTTTGACAATAACAAATTTGATTATGATTTCGATATAATGGAAGAACCTTTTATGATAAAAATAGATGAGAAGCATATGTATAGAGCGTTATCAAACATAATAAACAATTCCATAAAGTATAATCCCGAAGGCACTAAGATAAAAATCTCTGGAAGGCCTTCTAAAAAATCCTTTGTCATAACTATTGGGGATAATGGAATAGGAATACCCGCATCTCTTCAGAGCGATATATTCAACCCATTTGTGAGAGTTGATGATTCTCGTAATTCTAAAAGTGGTGGCAATGGCCTTGGTCTTGCTATAGCAAAAGATATCATAGAAAAACATAATGGTACTATAAAGCTATCTAGCAATATAAATAAAGGCTGCACTTTTGTAATTACTTTACCAACTGAAAATCAATAGTTTAATCTTTTGTAAAGTTAAAGAGTGAAAAACAAAATGATTTTTCACTCTTTTCTATAGTTGTATCAAAATAAATTTTCATATATTTTAAATTACTTTACAGTTCTTTTTAGCCATTCTTTTACAAGTTCGTTGAAAAGCCTCTCTTGCTCTATTTGAAGGTTATGCCCGCATCTATCTATTATTGCAAAGGTTCCTCTTGGATAATTCTCTAATATTGATAATGCATCACGATAACCTACGCTAGAATCTTGTCTTCCTAGCAATATCAAGGATGGTCTTGTAAATTTATGTTCTAAATCATCAACATCAAAAGAATATTCATAGCCGTATTTTTTGATGTTTCTCAAAAAATCTTTGTTTCTTATTTTGATGCCAGACAGTACATCATCTCTATATCTCTCAAAAATCCTCTCGCTTTGAACTACGGAAGATTTATCAAACATCTCTGAATCCTCTTCTGGAAGCCTATATAAAAGCTCTTCATCGCGATGTAAAATCACATGATCATCGATGCTTCTCCTATCCATATGAGCGTATATAACAGGACATATAAGACATAGTCCATCTATTCTCTCAGCCATGTTATATATTATTCCTCTGGCTATGTATCCCCCAAATGATTCTCCTGCAAGCAAAAACTTTCCTTCTGGTATAACTTTTTTTATAAACTTAATCACTAAATCTAGAATATGATCTGAACAAGTTATCTTATGAGAACCATTGGTCTTTCCCATTCCTGGAAGGTCTATGTAAATTCTCTTATAACCATCTAAATCTTTAAAGATTGGTTCCATACAACCCTTCATAAGCCTATGGTCAGCATAAAAGCCATGAATCATAAGCACTGGTTTTCCTTCACCTATAGTTTCATAATTCACCCATACATCATCTATATTGCATCTCATAAATTTTCTTTCTCCTTTTAAGCTACATGTGATTTCTCAATTGATATTATATTATAAATAACGTCCAAGAAAAAGTAACTTCCTTGGACGCTAAAATCTTTTATATATGCTCGTGATCCTTTATATGCTTCATACAATATTCCCTTGCCCCTGAGCATTTAGAACAATATCTGAATTCCATATCTGGATCATCATTTTCTGTTATTCCACAAACTGTACACTTATGTATATAAGGCTTTTCAGTATTTGTAATAACTCTAAAATCTCTGTTAGCTGCTACGGTCTTCTTAAGTTTCACAGTTTTAACCATGTCTTTTCCAAAGAATAAGAAGTAGTTAACTACAGCAAATACGGCTGCTAATCTTACATCATTATTTGGAGCTACAACTATATTGTATATTATGTAGAACCAGTCTATTAATGCCAAGATTCTTATTGGAACTGGAAGTACAAGGAATACTAAAAGTTCAAAGTCTGGATATAGCTTTGCAAAAGCTAAAAATAGAGATAAATTTATAAAAGTAGCACCTACGCTTATGCCTCCGCTTATAAAGCATCCTATGATTGTTCCTAAGATTCCACATAAGTAATATATATTAAACTTGAAAGAACCCCAGTGAGATTCTAACCCACTTCCTGCAAGATAGTAAAAATATAATGTGAATACTATCCAAAGTACACTTGTGTTTGGTGGTATAAGTATAAAGGTTATAAGCCTCCAGATTTCACCCTGCATAACTCTTTCAGGTATCAATATCATAAGATTCCACAGTTTAGTATTTCCTAACATGTATATGAGAACGTAAAATATCGCATTGGCACTTATGATATAAGTCATCAAATTTTTTATAGCAAACTTACCAAATTTTCGTTCCATACGATCCAAAAACTTCATATGGCCATTCCTCCCTTCGTCAGTTAATTATAATTATATAGTATCTCCATAATAAAAGTAAAATTAAATTTAAAGAGGCTCCCCGAAGACAGCCCCTTTGTAAGTATATTTCAAACTATTTTAAATTTTTTAACACCTCAACAAGATACTCCCAGTTATTTTTTACAGAACTTATACTCATGTGTTCATTTGGAGTATGCACATCGTAAAGGTTAGGTCCAAAGGAAATCATGTCTATCTCTCCGAACTTTTCTTTGAAAAGACCACATTCAAGACCTGCATGAAGTGCTGCTATCTCTGGTTTCTTTCCATATAGGTTTTCATAAGTCTCTTCAAAAACCTTTCTTATTTTTGAATCCCTGTCATACTGCCACTCTGGGTATGAGCTGTGGGCATTTATTCTAGCTCCTAAAAGCTCAGATAATATCACTGTCTCATTGACTATCTCATCTTTTAATGATCCAACGGAGCTTCTTACTGCACTGTCAAATTCAACTTCATCTTTTTTAGTTATTACTACTCCTAAATTAACTGAACTTTGAACAAGTCCTGGTATATCCATGCTCATGCTCTTAATTCCATTTGGCATTAAGCATAAAAGACTTATAGCTTTTTCTGTTGAAAGTTTTGAGAAGCATTTGCTTGTAGTTTTATCTAAAACTTTAAGTTCAATTTTCACAGCTGGATCAGAAGATTTTAGTTCATTTTGTAAAATTTCATTTAATGCTTCTATCTTTGAATTTATTAAAGATAGGGAGTTTTCATATACCTTTATTGTGGCATCTGCTTCTCTTGGGATAGCATTTGCCTTGGCTCCTCCGTTTATATCTATAATATATAAATCTACAGAATTAAGAAGCTTCATAAGTACTCTTCCTAAAATCTTGTTTGCATTTCCTCTTTCCTTATTTATATCCATTCCTGAGTGTCCGCCTCTAAGTCCAGATACTATTACAGAACAGTCCACTACATTTGAGTTTGGTCCATCAATCCAACATATTGGAAGTGTTACGCAGGTTCTTATTCCTCCTGCACAGCTTACTAGAAGAGTTCCTTCTTCTTCTGAATCGATGTTTATTAAGGTTCTTCCAACTACATCATTCTTATCTAAAGCTGTAGCACCCCCCATTCCTGTTTCCTCTTCGCTTGTTACAAGGACTTCTAATGCAGGATGAGCTATATCCTTTGATGCTAATATAGCCATAGCATAAGCTACCGCTATTCCATTGTCAGCTCCCAAAGTTGTATTTGTTGCATAAACATGATCTCCATCTATCCTAAGCTTCAATGGATCTTTCTCAAAATTGTGCTCCGTTCCTTTGTTCTTCTCACAAACCATGTCCATATGACCTTGTATTATGACAGGTGTAGCATTTTCATATCCAGCTGTAGCTGGTTTTCTTATTATAACGTTCAATGCTTTGTCTTGGATTACTTCAAGATTTAGTTCTTTTGCAAATTTCACCAAATAATCACTTACTGCTTTTTCGTTTCCTGAGCCTCTTGGAATCTCTGACAATTCCTCGAAATATTTAAATACCTCTTGAGGTTCCAAATCTTTTAATACTCTATTTTCCATGTTACTGACCCCCTAAACTATGTTTATTTTAATATTCGACTATATCTTCAAAATTCCTTCCTAATATTTGTTATTTTAGGAATTCATTCTATATATCGCCTAATTCTATTTTTATGTTTTCTTTGCTTCTCACTAATGTCCCTGATTTCTCATAATTTTTATGTTCCGTTATAGGAATTTTTATAATAAAATTTGATCCATTATTAATTTCACTATGTACTTCTATAGTTCCACCATGAAGCTCGATCAATGACTTTACTATAGAAAGCCCAAGACCGCTTCCTATAGTTCCCCTAAGATTACTCTTGTTAATCTGGGTAAACTTATCAAATATAAAATCTAGCTTTTCCTTTTCCATACCTATGCCTGTATCTCTAATGCTTATATTTATCCATTCATTTTCTCTTGTCATATTTACCATTATAAACCCACCTCTTGGTGTAAACCGAAGAGCATTTGATAGGAGATTAAGAACTATTCTTTCAATTTTATCCTCATCAAAATCAGAATACATCTCTTCTTCCGTTGTGTCAAATTGAAGAGTGATATTTTTACTCTTTGCATAGTCTACAGCAAGCATACATGTATCTTCTACAACTTCCACCATATTTGCATAAGTACAATTAAGCTCACAAAAACCGCTATCTAATTTTGAAATATCTATAATATTATTTACAAGTTTAATTAGTCTATATACATTTTTCTTAACTACATTTAGATAATTGTCTAATTTCTCTCCTTGGTCTTGAACTTTTTCATTTTTGTAGATATCAATGACTTGAAGAGTGCTATTTATAACATTTAGTGGAGTTCTCAAGTCATGAGATAGATTGGTGAAGTTTTCCGTCTTAATTCTATCTGTCCTTATGTATTCATCTAAAAGTTTATTTTCTGTTATATCTCTAATAGAGCCAATTGCACCTTTAAATTTATTTAAATTTCCCTTTATATTTTTCCAAGTTATATTTAAATGAACCTTAATTTTGTCCTGTCTTTCAAATATAACCTCTCTATCTATATAATCATCTTCGTTCCTTACTATTCCTGTATCTATATCTATATTAAATATATCCTTCATACTTTTTTCTAAGAGATCATCACTGTTATATCCTAGTATAACCCTAGATGCATCGCTTACAAAAATAAACTTGCCATATTCGTCCAGCTCGAAAATAACATCTTTTTGATTCTCTATGATATCTCTAAGCCTATTTTCACTTTTTTGAAGTTTGTCTTTTACCTTTATAAGTTCTTGTTTTGCACTCTCAAAATATAAAAATAAAAAGCTTAAATAAACTACAGACTGTAAAGCTGTATAAGTATTAGCAAAACTCACTAATGAAATGTAGTTTGAATGTTCATAATTAAATAGCAATACTAAAACCCCAAAAAACATTAGAGATAGATTTATAGATATTTTATATAAACCTCCATGCCTCATAGTCCTGTAATATATGATTGACGTTATTATTATAGCTACTCCCACAAAAGTCATATATAGCTGTAGAAAACTCCTAGGTGTCCACTTAAAAGCTATCATGATACTACCGCTTGCTATAATAATAGAATTAGTTATTCTCACATTTGGTCTTAGATTTATACCCATGAGCTTAAATATTCCGTATATAAAATATGCTGAGCTTACAATCATAAAGCAACACTTTATAATCATCAATGGATCTTTAATAGAAGGTGTGTTAAGAAAAACAATAATGAAGTACAGTATATGTGAAAAAACTGAATAAAATGCTGCCTTCATCCATAAATTTGTAAACTCTTTTTTTTCTATAGTCCATATACAAGTATATAGAACTGCTATCATTATATTTAACACTAACAATATAGCAGTAGTTGTGAATTCCATCTTCATATCACACCTCCTTAATATCATAATAATATAATCATCATTATATCATAAAATACCATTAATTTCTTTAATATTGATTTTTTCGACATTTTAATTAATGAATTTCATAAATAAAGCTCCTATTTAATGTGATTTAGTAAAATCATTTTATTTTAGCTTTTCTTTCAAAAATTCACTCTTAGGAAATCTTTTAATGAGCTCACCATAAAGTTCCTTAGATTTCTCTAAATCACCCATAAGCTCTAAAGCTTCTCCTTTGGCTAAAAGTAGCGTATAATTATACTCCATTTCTTTTTCTGGGATTCTCTCACATAAGCTTAAAAATTCTCTATATCTACCTAACTTATAATAAGAGTACGCTTTCATAACAACTATATCTTTTTTTAATTCTTCATAATTGAAATCTACCTCTAGTATTTCAAGGGTTCTTTCATAATCCTCCTTGTCAAAAGCTCTTACTGCTTTATCAAAGCACTGGGCTTCTTCACTTTTGTAGATTTTTATCTTCTTTAAAGCATAGATTCCATATGGAATTAAAAGAAGCCATACAAAAGGTTCCATTACACCTAATAGAATTATTATAATCATTCCAACTGTAAGCTTTCTTTTCCTTCCACTATTAAGCTGAAAATTCATATTAATCACCTCTAAAAAAATTTAAGGGGATAAAATCCCCTTAAAATATTCTAATCTAATTTTAAATCCTTAAGTTTGCTTCCTAAAAGCTCTGCAAGACTAGTTCCCTCGTCACTGCTTTCATTATACATTGAGTAATCTTCCTTTGGCTTCTCTACAGCATCTTTTATGCTTAGAGAAATTCTCTTGTTCTTAGCATTTATATCTAGTACTTTAACATTTACCATTTGTCCTATTTCAAGCTTTTCTGATGGCTTAGCAATTCTATCCTCACATATTTCTGATATATGAACTAAACCTTCAATTCCATCCATAACTTCAACAAAGGCCCCAATATTTATGAATTTTAATACCTTTCCTTGAACAACGTCTCCTATTTTAAGTTCAGTTTCTACCTTGTTCCAAGGATCTTCTTCTATGTTCTTAAGTCCTAAAGAAATTCTATTTCTTTCTCTGTCGAAGTCTATTACATAAACATTTACCTTGTCTCCAACTGATACAACTTCTTCTGGCTTATTTACTCTCTTCCAGCTTAAGTCATTTAAGTGTACAAGTCCCTCAATTCCACCAAGATCAACAAATGCTCCAAAGCTCATTAGTTTCACTACAGTTCCACATCTAGTTTCACCTTTATTTAAAGAATCCCAAAGTTTTTCTTTCTTAGCTTCTAATTCTTTTTTCTCCACAGCTTTTATTGAAGCAACTACTCTGTTTTTGTTTAAGTCAAGTTCTATGATCTCAGCCTTAAACTCTTTTCCTATAAGGTCTTTAAGCTCTACCCTATGAACTGATGCATGGGATGCAGGTATGAAAACTCTCATTCCACCGTATTCTGATACAAGCCCGCCTTTAACTTCTTCCTTAACCTTTAAAGTTATCTCTTCATTTTTATCGAAGGCTTTCTTTATGTTCTTTCTAGCAATTCTCTCATCTGCAGACTTCTTTGACAAAGAAACATTTCCCTCACCATCATCAAAGCTTTCTATTACAGCTTCTATTGAATCTCCTTCATGGAAAAGTTCTTCTATATTCTCGTCTTCATTACATAAGTTTTTCTTTTCTATTATTCCATCTTTCATGTAATTTATATTTACAAGAATATATTCAGAAGTTGCCTTCAAAATTGTTCCCTTTACTAATTCACCTGTTCTTAAGGTTTTTAAATCATACTGGCTTAGTAATTCTTCCATAGACATTTCATTTTCACTCATCTTATAACACTCCTTAAGTTTTCTATAATTATATTTTACTCGATTTATATAGTAATCTTCAATGTAATATTATCATACTATGTTAATAAAATCTTAATCTTTTTATAAAACCATAGGTTCTACCTTACTATTTTACATCATATCATGTATACTTAAAATTAGATAATTGCATATATTTATTATATGTAGTTTATTTTTCCGGGGGGTGTCAACAATTAAAAATAAGAATAAAAGACCTATTATACTTAGTATATTATTAACGTTTATATTTTTATTCACTTGTTATTTAGATTTTGGAGTTTCTCAGATTGATATTAACAATGGTGAAGCTTCTACAACTGTAGCTTATGCTAAAAGTTCTTCATCTAAGAGTTCCTCTAGCAAAAGCTCTTCAAGCAAGAGCTCTTCATCTAAGAGTTCTTCAAGCAGTTTTAAATCTGGGTCCTTTAGTAGTGGATCAAGTTCTTCTTCTGGGAAAAGCGGAACTTCTTCATCTTCTGGAGGGTTTAAATCAGGTAGTTTTAGCAGTGGAAGTAAAAATTCATCTAATTCATCCTCTGGCAGCAGTTCAAGCTCTGGTGGATTTAAATCTGGAAGCTTCTCAAATTCCAAGGATAAAGGTTCAAGCAGCGATAGTAGTAGTTCAAAGAAAGAGTCTACCTATGATAGCAGTTCAAGCTCAGGGGGAAGCTCTAACAGATCCTTCTTCCCTAATCCATTTTATTGGGGCAGGTCCTATTACGGAGGAAGAAGTGGATTTTCTATTGGAACTGTGTTAAAGTTTGTAGTATTATTAATACTAATAATCATAATTATCAGAGCAATAAAGCGTTACTTTGATAGAAAATACAAATAATACGGAGGTAATAAGAATGGGAGTATTTAACAGAATTTCAAACATGTTTAGAGCAAAGGTAAACAACACTTTAGATGAAATGGAGAATCCAATTGAATTATTGGACCAAAAGATAAGAGATATGGAAGAAAGCTTAGGAAAGGCAAAACTTTCTTCAGCCCAAATCCTAGGAAATGTACGTGAAATCCAAAAGAAGATGGAAGAGTGCCAAAAGGAATCTGCTGATTACGAAGGCAAAGTTAAGCTTGCTTTAGGAAAAGGTAATGAAGACCTTGCAAAAAAGGCTCTAGAAAGAAAATTAGATGCCGATAAGAGATATGCATCCTTAAAGACTAGCTACGATGAAGCATCTGTAAAAGCAGAAGCTGTTAAAAAGAATCTAAGAGCTCTTGAAGAAGAAATTCAAGAAACTAGAAACTATAGAGATGAAGCTGCAGCTAGATTCAACAATGCTGAAGCAAACAAAAAGGTAAATGAAATTTTATCTAATGTCCAAACATCATCTAACAAGATAAATCTAGATGACATAGAAAGAAAGATTCAAAGAAAAGAAGCTATGGCTGAAGGCCTACAGGATTTGAGAGACAATAATTCTTTAGAGAAAGAATTTGACGCTCTAAATGAATTAGACTTAGACTCTGAACTTGAAAAATACAAGAATCAATAGAAGGTGCCATGATGAGTACTCAAGAGTTTGTAGAAAAGGAAAAGGACACATTTGGTAAGGCATTCGTTGATATAAACTACGCCATTGATAACATTTCACCTTTTGTAGAGAAAGAGGAACTTTCTAGAAGAAAATACGTCATAAAGCTTCCTGTACTTGATAAATATATTGATATGCTTGAAGCTGCAGAAACATCTTCTCCAAAGAAAAAAGGCTTGTTCTCTATGTTTAAGGGTGACAACTCAACATCTGATTTGGAGAGTTACAAATCTAAAAATATTGAATCCTTAAATCAGCTTGTGACCTGTTCAACCTGTAAGTGTCTAAATTGTGTGGCAAAATGTAAGTTTAAAGCTTGCATCGATTGTAGAAGAAATTCTCACACAAGATATTGTGACCATGAAAGGTTCTGCGTAACCTTCCATGACAACTTTACCTTGGACCTTACTAACAATGACACTGGAAGAAGAAATAAATATAAAGCTTTAGCTACTATAAAAGATTCTACTCTAGACAAAAGATATATTTTAATCGAAAATATAGTGGACAAGGATGATAAATTTATATTATATTACTATCCAACTCTTTCTGGTGATGAATTTGGTGAAATAGAAGATGTAAATGAATTTGATACTATTGCAGGAGTTTACGAACAGAGTAACTTCTAGGATATATTCATGAAGTTTTGAAAGTAAAAATTCAACTTGCTACAGATAAATGTAAAAAAAGCTGCCCTTTAAAGGCAGCTTTTTTATATTGAAATCAAATTTCTAGTTTATTTCAACTACTTCATATCCATAGTCTTCTATGGCATTTTTTATTGCTTCATCTGATATTTCTCCATCAAAAGTAGCACACTTTTCAGCTAAATCCACATTAATGTTTGTAGCTCCAATCTCAGTTAAAGCCTCTTTAACGTGATTTGCACAGTGTCCACAGCTCATTCCATTTATCATTACCTTTTTCATATATATACATCTCCTTTTAATATACATGCATATTTCTATGCGTTAATTTATCTTAAAGGCTTATAGCCCTTTAATCTTAATGCATTCAGTAAAACTGAAACTGAACTAAAACTCATGGCTAAGGCAGCTATCATAGGATTTAATAATGGTCCTCCAAAGGCGTACAATAATCCCATTGCTACAGGTATTCCTAAAGTATTGTATCCAAATGCCCAGAATAAATTCTCTTTTATATTTCTTATGGTCTTCTTGCTCAAATCTATAGCTATTGGAACATCCATAAGATCACTCTTTACAAGAACTATATCTGCTGATTCTATGGCTACATCAGTACCAGACCCTATAGCTATTCCTACGTCAGCAGCCACTAAAGCAGGTGCATCATTTATTCCATCACCAACCATAGCCACTTTATAGCCCTGCTTTTGAAGCTTTTGTACTTCTTCTGCTTTGTGCTCAGGCATTACCTCTGCTATAATCTTGTCAATTCCAACCTGTCTTCCTATGGCATTTGCTGTGTTCTTATTGTCACCAGTAAGCATCGCTACTGTTATTCCCATATTGTGAAGAACCTCTACAGCTTTCTTACTGCTAGGCTTTATAGTATCTGCAACTGCTATTATTCCCTTTATCTCTTTGCCTATAGCTATTATCATAGGAGTTTTGCCTTCTAATGAAAGACTCTCCATCTTACTCTCCACATCTTTTAAAGGAAGTTCTCTATCCATCATAAGATTTAGATTTCCTAGATAAACATCTTTTTCATTTATAGTTACCTCTATACCTCTTCCTGATATAGCTTTGAAATTCTCTGATGCTCCAAGTTTTATTTCATCCTCTTCTGCTCTTTTTACTATAGCTTCTCCAAGAGGGTGCTCAGAGCCTTTTTCTGCTGTAGCTGCAAAATATAACAGTTCTTTTTCATCAATACCATAGGTTATTATATCTGTAACCTTAGGCTTTCCTTCAGTTATAGTTCCTGTTTTATCAAATATTATAGCATTTATCTTGTGGGCATTTTCTAGAGCTTCTCCGCTCTTTATAAGAACACCATTTTCTGCTCCTTTTCCTGTACCAACCATAATAGCCGTAGGTGTAGCTAATCCCAGTGCACATGGACACGCTATTACAAGAACAGATATAAATATAGTAAGTACAAATATAGCATCCTTACCTGCAATGGCCCATATTATAGCTCCTAAAATAGCTAAGCCTATTACCGTAGGAACAAAATATCCTGAAATTATATCGGCAAGTTTTGCAATAGGTGCCTTTGATCCTTGTGCTTCTTCTACAAGCTTTATTATTTGAGAAAGTGTCGTATCCTTTCCGACCTTTGTAGCTCTATATTTTATATAACCATTTTTATTGATAGAAGCCCCTATAACCTTAGAACCTAAAGACTTTTCTACGGGGATACTTTCTCCAGTAAGCATTGATTCATCTATTGATGTGCTTCCCTCTACTACCTCTCCATCTACAGGAAGTCTTTCACCTGGCTTTACAATTACTATATCATCTACCATAACATCGTCTATTGGTACAACTATTTCACTGCCATCTCTTATTATAGTAGCGTTTTTAGGCGCAAGCCCCATAAGCTTCTTTATAGCATCTGATGTTTTTCCTTTTGATACACTTTCTAAATATTTTCCTAAAGTTATCAATGTCAATATTGTGGCTGCTGACTCAAAATACAAATCCATAGCATATTTTGAATTT
This sequence comes from Clostridium sp., assembly GCA_022773025.1. Classification (GTDB taxonomy): domain Bacteria; phylum Bacillota; class Clostridia; order Clostridiales; family Clostridiaceae; genus Clostridium_X. The sequence goes on from JALEZF010000001.1 coordinate 24,403, forward strand.
CCCATAGATATCTGATATATTGCAAATAATCCATATATCACTGCTGCTAGGGTACCTATAGAAATAAGTGAATCCATGTTTGGTGCCATAAGCTTTAGAGCTTTAAATCCATTAACGTAAAATCTTCTTCCGGTGTACATAACTGGAACAACAAGTACAAGCTGTATTATTCCAAAGTTTAATGGATTTACCATAGGGTCTATAATTGATGGAAGATGCAGTCCCATCATATGTCCCATAGATATATAAAGTAGTGGAACTGTGAATATAATTGATATTATAAATCTCTTCCAAAGATTTTTGCTTTCTATCTCTGCCTTGTTTACTTCTTCCTTTTTTCCTTCTTCTATATCTAAGGCTTTGTAGCCAGCTTTAGATATAGCTGTCTTTATATCTGATATATCTGTAACTGATGGCTCATATGTTATTTTTAATTTTTCTGTAGCTATATTTACATCAGAAGATACAACTCCAGGAAGTTTCCTAGTGACTCTTTCTACAGCTTTTGCACAAGCTGCACAAGTCATCCCCTCTATAGCCATAGTCTTTTCTACTGTATCTAGCTTTCCTTTGTATCCTGCCTTTTCTATAGCACTTTCGATTTGCTCAACAGTGACTTTAGTTTCATCATAAGTGATATTTAGTTTTTCTGTAGCTATATTTACAGAAGAGCTTTCAACACCATCAAGTTTTTTTGTAACTCTCTCCACAGCCTTTGCACAGGCTGCACAAGTCATGCCTTCTATATTTAAAATCTTGTTCGCCATAAAATCTCCCTACTTTCCCATAATTTTCTCCAAGACACTTATTATTTCATCCACCTTCTCTTCTCCTGAATTATGCAAAAATGCCTCCTTAACACAATGATTCATGTGTTGTTTCAAAATTAAAGAGTTTGATTTCTTTAAAAGTGCTTGTGCTGCCACTATCTGGTTTGATATATCAATGCAGTATCTGCCGTCTTCTATCATTTTTATTATTCCCTCTATCTGTCCCTTTGATGTCTTTAACATCTGTAATGCTGCTTTTTTTTCTTCGTTCATAATTTCACCTCTTTTATGTACCCCCTCCCCGTAGTAGGGGTATATTGAAAGTATATCACTCCAATTTAGCTAATGCAATACCTATTTTAAAAACATTAATACATAAAAAATGGCTGTCACAATACAAAATGTGACAGCCACTTTAAATTTACACAACTATTTTTAATTTTAAACTATATTTCTTTGTTTACAACTCATAAGTGCATCTGAGCAGTAATTTATTATATCACTTCTCTTGATTATTCCTATAAAAGTTCCTTCATCATCCACAACGGGTACAAAATTTTGACTAGCTGCTAATGACATAAGACTTTCAATAGTTGAGTTTATGGTAACTGATTTGTGTTTTATCCTTCTTGGGATATCATGTACTTTTACTCTCTGTGTGTTTGAAAAATTAAGCTTGGGATCACTTTTAAGTTTCCAAAGTATATCCCCTTCAGTAAGAGTCCCTACATACTTTCCTTGATTATTTATTAATGGTATGGCAGTATATCCGTGATACTCCATCCTCTCAATAACTTGTCTCATGTTAGACTCTATATTTTCATATATAACTTCACTTTTAGGTGTCAGAAAGAACGCAATATTCATGGCAAACCCTTTCCCCTTAAATTATATTTTTATTTCTATAATTTTATTTTATCATATTTTTAGCTGCCTATCCATGCAGTTATATAAAGTTCATAAATTATTAAACTCGTTATAATTACCATTTAAAATGTATAGAAAACCATTTGGATTTTTGCTATACTCTTAATTAGTTAAACTATAAGGAGGTTTAGGTATATGTTAAAAAATTTAATTGATGCTAAAAAGAAAAAACAAAATAAAGATACAGCAAAAAATATAGCGGTTTGCACTACAGGAATTTTAGCTGGACTAGCTGCTGGAATGCTACTTGCTCCAAAATCAGGTAAAGAAACTAGAAAAAATTTAACTGCTTCTGCAAAAGAGTTGAATGCTAACATAAAAGAAAAAGCGGCTTCTACAACGAGCAAAGCAAAAGGCAAGCTATCTTCATACCTTAACAAAAATGAGAAAACAAATGTAGAAGAAAACATGATAGATATAACTGAGGATATGTCTTCAGAGAAATAGAATATAATTTACACTCAGAGGATATATTACTAATAATACGGATTAATTTATAGATAGACCATAAATTCCACATCCATGATTAAAGTTTTATTTTCTATGTCATGGATGTTTTTTTAGTAGCAATATACGTTTTAAAAATTACAGCTAATACGCAATAATATTTATTCTTAATATCGTAGGAGGTCTTAAAATGAGTGACAACTCAAATCTTTCTCAGGGGAATTCTCTAAAGAGAGAACTTGGGCTGACAGCTGCTATAGCCATTGTCATAGGAAATACTATAGGCTCAGGCATTTTCATGTCTCCCACTTCTATGGCTTTAGTTTCTGACCCCATCACTACTATAATAGCGTGGATTATAACAGCCATAGGGTCAATTTTGCTTGCCCTTAGTTTCACAAATCTGGCTAGCAGGTTTCCTGAAACCGGAGGTCCTATAGTCTATACTAAAAAAGCTTTTGGAAGCTTTGCAGCTTTTATAGTATCTTGGCTTTATTGGGTTGGGTCCTGGGTTGGAAATGCAGCTATAATAACTGCATGTATAAATTATTTATCACACTTTTTCCCTGTACTTCAAACAAACGGACTTTTATCATTTTTAATCTCAAGTGCTATCGTTTGGGGATTTACATACATAAATATCAGAGGAGTTAAGGAAGCTGGTTTTATCGGAATAATTACAACAGTTTTAAAAATTCTTCCTCTTATAGTGTTCCTAGTAATCGCTTTTTCAAAGTTTGATGCTGGAAACTTTATAACTCCATCAGGAAGTACTGTCCCTCATGGCTTATCTACACTTCCACCAGCTATAGCTGTTGCACTATGGAGCTTCGTAGGCCTTGAAAGCTGTACAGTAACCGCTGGGGAGATTAAAGATGCTGAAAAAATAGTAAAGAAGAGCACTATAATAGGTATAAGTTTTGCAGGAATTATTTATCTTCTTATATCTATAGCTGCAGCTGGAGCAATTCCTCAAGACATGCTTATGTCATCAACTGCTCCTTTGGCACAAATAATTGATTACGTTACTGGATCAAGTTGGGGAGGAAACTTTATAGCAATAGGTGCTATAATATCTACTTTAGGGGCAACCTCTGGATGGCTTATGACAACAGCTAGAAGCTCATTTTCTGCTGCTGAGAAGAATATTTTCCCAAAGGTATTCTGTAAGGTTCATTCTAAATACAAAACTCCTGTGGCTTCCTTAGTAATAAGCGGTCTTTTGACTAACTTGCTTCTTATTTTGAATTACGTATCATCTTTAAATACTGCATTTAACTTCATGATACTTCTTGCCACACTGTCTTTTCTTCCAATCTACACCCTATGCGTGTGTGCGGAAGTTGTGCTTTTGTTTAAGAAAGATGAACTATTTACTAAAAAGGGGTTCAAAAAGTCCCTTATAGTAACACTATCCTTTGCATATAGCATATATGCCATTTATGGTTCAGGATTTGAAACTGTGACTTTCGGATTTATATTGATGCTTCTTGGAATTCCCTTCTATGTGTACATGATGTTCCAAAATGGAAAACTTCCAAAGGATGCAATAGAAAATAAAGAATAGCAACAAAAAAATGTCAGAGAATATAACTTATTCTCTGACAATATTTTTGTAATTAGCACCTTTATGTTAGTCTTCTGAAGGTGATTTTTTTATATCTTTTGTTTGAGCCTTCTTATCTTTAGCTAAAGTTGCAACAAGTGCACCTAAAGCCGCAGCTGTTATTATTAATTTTGATTTTTTCTTCATAGCTATGCCTCCTAAAGCAATATTTATCTATGACGTATCCTTGCGTAGTTATACTATATCATATCTATTTTTAAATTAAAACCTTTAAAATTTTAAATTTTCTTTACTACAGCTACTGCTAGTCCAAGTACTGTTCCTGGGTTTTCTCTTAAGTTTATCGGACTATATTTTGGGTTTTCAGGCATCAAATAAGCTTCCTTACTATTTAGCTTAAGTCTTTTTAATGTAGCTTCTCCATCTAAATCTACTGCAACTATGTCCCCATTGTTTGCTGAATGCTGCTGCCTTATAAGCACATAATCTCCATGATTTATATCTGCATTTTTCATACTATCTCCTCTTACCTGAAGAAAGAAACAGTCTTTAACTCCTCTAAGCATGTAATCAGGTATGTAAAAATGATCTTCCGCTACAGGACTTATCTCTATAGGTTCTCCTGCAGCTATATTACTGTATAAAGGAACTTCTATAAGGCTGTTCTTATCAGCGTATTCCTTATCTTCCCCAAGGATTACCTCTTCTACTTTTGAGATTTCTCTCTTGTAGGAAATAGTGCTTCCATGTCTTAAATCCACATATTTAAAGCTTTCAAACTCTATATCCAAATTATTTTCACATGACTTTTCATCTATAATTTCCTTTGTATTCTTAGTATCGGCTTTTTTAGGCCATGCATACCTTACATTTTTAAATTTTATAGATATTCCTGCTTTCTTTATTCTCTCACCATTTTCCGCTAAAACACTTAAACATGGCTTATAATCCTTGCCCCAAAAATTTAATATTTCCTCTTTATAAGTATTGAAGGTATTTCCCCCTTCAATAAATATATGACTGTAATTTTTCAGAATAGACATATTCTCTATGTCCTCTATAGCACAAAATGTCACTGCCACATGCAAAAAACTAAATAAGGATAAATAATCTGTGCTTTGATCTATTTCTAAAAACTTATTTTGAATCTCTTTTAAGTTTTTCTTTTCAGCCAAATAAACTATGTTTTCTCTTTCATTTAGACAATAATTATTTTTTAAATAAGCGATTCTATTAAGGCTTAAATCCCTATACCAATCAGCTGGTCCTCTAAGAACATTTAAACAATAAGGCTTACTTTTTATATAGTTCTTTTCCTTTTTAGTGAATTCCATCTTTCCTTCCTTTCTCTTTACTATATACTTATTTTCCATTATATGGTATAATATCCTCATATTCTTACTTATGAGGTGATGTAATGTATCTTAAGTTAAATAATATAAATGTACGAATCAATAATAAAGATTATATCATAAAGTCCGAAGATAATAACAGTTGTCTAAATATATATAATGGTGTTTTTTTTAAGCTTCAAATAGATGTGAATAGGTTAAATCTTTCTATCATAAATACTTCTAAGAATGACGTAATACTTAATAGCCTTTCTTTTGAAGCCTTTACTTTAAGTAAAAAAGATTATGAATCTGTACTTCAATATGATAATTCCCTTAAGAAACCTTTAGAGCTTCATTCCATAAAAGATAAAATTCTAAGCTCATACTTATTTACTACCTTCTCAAGTAGTGACTGTGCAAGCTTTCTTGTGGGATTTTTGGGTTCAAAAACTTCATATACCTCTATTAACTTCAATTACTTTAAAAATGATATTTCCATAATTCCAAGTTATAACTTTATAAATCATGTTTTAAAAAGTAATGAGGAACTTACATTAGATCCTCTTTATTTCTCTTGGGATATAAGCTACACAAATATGATCTGTTCTTATTTAACAAAAATACTTGAAGTTCACAAAAATGAAACACCAGAAAAAAGCATGAAGTTTTATGAAATGCCAAAGCGTTCTTTCTACTCAATGTTTTTCACTAAAAAACCTCAGTCATTTTCTTTAAAAGTTAATGGCTCCTATGTGAAAAGTAAAGGTTCCATTCCTTATGCTATAGATATCTCCTCCAAGGATGGTCAAGACTACATTCTCCTTTGGATAAACGAACATTTAAAAGATGATACTTTGGAAGTTCATGATTTAATGGAATATATGGAAGTTACAGCATCAAAGAAAGCTTCCCTCAATGAAATGTATACTCTTTAAAAAGACACTAGATGACAGTAAATACAAAGACGTTATTGCCTAGGCAATAACGTCTTTTTTCATCATCTACTAAAAAGTTTATCCTTTTTCTTTTTCATATAATATAAAAATATTGATGTAAGGATAATTCCTTTAAATACACTACTCAAGCTTATACTCCACCATACTCCATTAAGTCCAAGTACATCTTTTGAAGATAATATATATGCTGCTGGAACTCTAAGTCCAGTAAAGATTACACTTACTGCAGATGGTATCAATGTCTTTCCTAGTCCATTAAAGGCTCCACTTGTAGTTATTTCAATGCACATGAAAAGCTGTGAATACGCAAGTATTCTTAGATAATCTTTTCCCAGCATTATTGCTTCTGCTTCTGGTATAAACAATGAGAATATAAATTCTCCACCTACTATAAGTAATACAGTAGTTATTGCTCCTACTACAATAGCTAATCCCATGGTTGCCTTGTAACCTTTAAAGATTCTATCATATTTCTTCGCCCCATAGTTTTGTCCAACAAAAGTTCCAAGAGCTGTAGAGAAACCTCCAGCTGTCATCCATGTAATAGATTCAATCTGGGTTCCTACCTTTTGAACAGCTATAGGTACTTCCCCCCACACTGCTATTATTCTACCTATAAACATTCCAAACACTGTGAATAATCCACTTTGAAGTGCCACAGGCATACCTATCTTAGATATCCTTTTTACATAATTCCAATGAATTTTTTGGAGCAATGTGAATTTAAAAAAGTTTTCTTTAGATCTTTTTATCTCCATTATAAAGCATAAAGTCACAACCGCTTGTGCCATTACCGTTGCAATAGCAGCTCCCTTTACCCCCATTACAGGGAAAGGTCCTACTCCAAATATAAGCATAGGATCTGCTACTATGTTAAATATAAGTCCCAAAGTATTTATAAAAAATGGTGTTTTGCTATTTCCTGCCCCATTAAATATAGCCGTAAGCACTGGATTTATAAAGGTAAATAACATCCCTAATGCCATAATTATAAGATACTCTTCAGCCATATTTACAACGCCGTTTTCTCCCAGCCTAAAAAATGATATAAACTGTTTATTAAAAGTTAAGATTATTAAGCTGTAAATTATAGATAGTATAATATTGATTTGTATACTATTTACTATGTAGAGCCTTGTTTCATCTTCCTTACCTTTTCCGATTGATTGAGCAACTTTTATTTCTGCTCCTGCTTTACATATCATAACTAATGAATTTGCAAACATTACAAAAAATCCAGCTGTTCCAACCGCAGCCACAGCACTGCTTCCTACTCTTCCAAGCCATAGCATGTCCGTCATATTATAAGCCATCTGCAAGAAAGATGTCCCCATAATAGGTATAGCCAGCTTTATAAGACTTGGTACGATTTCCCCGTCTATCAAATTGATTCTTTTCGTCACTCTTGTGTCTCCCCCTTTTTACTTATAACATTATTACTCTAATATCTAACACTTACCATGTCAAGTTATAACTTGACATTTATATATTCATAACATAAAAATAACTAAGAATTTTCATTCTCAGTTATTTTTTTATCTTAGCAGTTTATTCCCGCCATTCTCATAAGATATAATGCATTTTGAGTAGTGCTTATTCCAGGTCTAAGGGTGTAATCAAATCTTATCTTGCCATCTTCGTAATACTCTTCAAAATGATAATTACTTATGTTTTTATTTTCTATTTCCCCAAGCTCTAAATCGTGAGTTGACACAAGACCTAGAGTATTTAGTTCTGAAAGTTCATTTATAAGTATCTCTGCACCTTTATGTCTATCTCTTGAATTTGTTCCTTTAAATATTTCATCTAAAAGATAAAATACCTTTTCCCCTGATTTTACACTTTCAATTATGGCCTTTACTCTTAGAATTTCTGCATAAAAAGATGATATACTCTTTTCTAAATTATCTCCTATTCTCATGCAAGTGTATATTTTCATAGGACTGCATTCAAACTTTTTAGCTCTTACAGCACTTCCGCTATAGGCTAAAACTAAATTTATAGCTATAGTCCTTAGATATGTGCTTTTCCCCGCCATATTGGACCCCGTTATAAGCCATCCTTCACCTTTATGAGTTAGGGATATTGGATTACCTACTGCCTTTTCTCCTACAAGGGGGTGCCTTATATCTTCACCCTTAACTACAAAGTCATCCTTTATCATAGGGAATGTGTAATCATCATTATTGTAATAGATGTTTGCAAAGGATCCTAGTTCTTCAAATTCAGCTATGACATCAAGCACACTCTCTATATTGTCTCCATATTTCTTCTTCCAGCTATTAAGTTTATTGTAGTTATGAAAATCTAAAAAGAAAAGAATATTTAATAAAAGATATATGGCATTTTGCCTATCCTCTATGGTTTCAATTAATTTTGTAAGCTCAACAAACTCCTTGTAGCTATCAAAGTTTTGATTTTTTATTTTATCTTTAAGACTCCTTAAAAGCTTGCTTTTATAGCTTCTTCTATCTATAAACCTCAACATATCTCTATAGGACACCATGGATTTATAATGCTTTCCAACCATATCCAGACTGCTTCCCAAGTTTTTCTTGTTAGACTGAATTATCATCACATTAAGTAGCACCATAGCCATAAAAAATCCAAAGGATACTAGGTTAAACATTGCAGCCACAAAAAATCCTATTGTCACCGCAGAGTCTATATAAAGTACTAAGATAAACATATTTGAAATATCCTTGCCTTTTTCCTTTCCCCATTCTATAAGGTCTTGAGGATTTAGGATATGTTCTTCATTTATAATAGCCTTTCCTTGAAGTCTCTGCCTAAATCCCACAAGCGGAGCCAATTCCTTTATGGCTTCCTGCCTATCATATATTGTATTTTTGTCAAAATTCATGGTTCCTTTCAGAATAGCACTAAGTCTTTTTCTACCCTTGAATGTAACCCCATTATTCATCCATTGAAATAAAGACGATGCTCCAAAGATGTCTAAATCATTACAGTAGCTATGCTCCTCATCTTTGAATTCCTCTCCCATATCTGAAAGCTCTGCAAACTTTCCATCAATCCTTTTTATTTCATTTTCATTGATATTTTTTAGAATCTTTACCTCTTTTATAAAAGCTATAATCTTAGAATGCTTCATAGCTATAAATATAAACACAGTTAACATAGCTCCAAGGCTTATTATAAATAGATCTTCTCTCTTCATCTTGTAAAATATAACACATAGGACTATAGCTACAAAGGCTATTATGAGTCTTATATTACTGTAAGTTCTTGCAACCTTTGAAAGTTTATCTTGAAGCTTTTCATATCCCTTGATACGGTTATCATATTTATCCCTTTTACTCATCTCTAGATCCCCTCCATAGTTATTATATTTGCATTATCCACCCTTTCAAAATAATCCTTTTCCCTGCTTTGGCATGTAAGAAGGATTATCTGCTTGTTTTTGCTGTATTCTTCAAGAACCTTAAGTGCCCTTATAGTTCTCTCATCATCATATTGAATAAAGGTATCATCTAAAATTATTGGAACCCTCTCGTCACCAAATATCATCTCTATTAATGCCATTCTAAGAGCAAAATAAGCTTGATCAAAAGCTCCATTGCTTAAATAATTCACTTCTACTAAAGAGTTTTCTTTATTGTCCCTTACAAGAAGATCATAATTATCGCTTACCTTTACTTCTTCATACTTTCCACCTGTAAGTTTACTATAGATTTCTCCTACTATTTTGTTAAGCTTTGGACCAAAATTTTTCTGAAGTTCTTTGAAACATTGATTTAAATTCTCTAAAGCTATATCCGTTATCTTTACAAATTCTTCACCATTTTCTATAGCTGTTTTTATTTCCTCTATTTCTTCCTCTATAATCCACGGTTCTCTATGGCCTTTAAATCTATTCTCTATAGAGTTCTCCACATCTTTTATAGATTTTTCTATTTCCCTTAGGTTTTCATTATTTTCCTTAAGGCAGTTGTCTACATCTTCCTCCTTCTCAAAGGAAAAGTCCATATCTTCTTTGAAGATATCCTGCAGTTCATCCTTCATATCTTCAAGATGCCTATCTTTTAAAAGAAGTTTATATCCATCTTCAACTCTCTTTATTTCATTCTCAACCACGACCTTCATCTTGAGTTTGTGCTTTAAGTTTTCTATCTCTTCCGGAAGTTTCTCTAAAGAAATATAGCCTCTCTCTATCTTAGAGAGTTCATCCTTTAATTCACTTTCCTGAAGTTTTACCTTATTTTTCATTGATGAAACATTACCTTCTAAATTCTTAAATTCTCTCTCTAAGGACTCCATCTGAAAAGATTTTTCCTCATAAAGCTTATGATTTCTAAGAAACTCCTCTTCGCTTTCACAGGAGGTATGGTTTAACAAAAAGTTTATCATGCTATTTGCTCTATTTAAACTGTTTTCTAAGCTTTCTCCCTCATAGCTATTGAACTCTATGAGCTTTTCTCTCATTATATACTTGAGTTTTTCTTCTTTATCCTTCATAACATTATAGGATTTTATAAGAGAAATAAACTCTTCATAATTCTCTATACCAAGCTTACTGTAATAGTTCTCTAATTTATTCTCTATAGAAACAATCTCTTCCTTTAAGGCATTTACTCCATGGTGTTTCTTTTCCTCATCTTTTATTCGAAGCTCCCATAGGTTAACTTTACTTTTAATCTTCAAATATATAAAAATGCTCACAATAGAAATTATAGCCATAAAATACATCAGTATTCCTCTAGGCTTACTATTTATAATCTGGAAAACAAAAATAATGGCAGAAACTACAGCTGCTGTTCCCAAAAAATTTGAAATAAGTTTATTCTTTTGAAGTTCTTCCCTAGATAATATATGATTTTCACTAGAAGAATAAGCATTTAAAAGATATTTTAACTCCTTTAGAGCCTCTTCATATCTTTTAAGACTGCTATCTATCTCATTTCGTTCCCTATCTATTATACCATATTTTTCTATATTACTTCTGATATCCTTTAGTTCATTTTCTATGTCATCTAAATTTTTTTTGCACTTATTTCTATGTTCTAATTTAATCAAAGCTCCTTTTCTTTCCTCAAGAAGCTTTATAAGCTTTATATCTACATCATCTTCTAAACCTTGAAATGCCTCTAATCTTTCGTATTCAGCCTTAAAAGTTTCATATTCATCTGTAGTTGATTTTAGCTTGTTTTCTAAAGATAGAAGGCACTCTTTTAAACTTTCATATTCTTTGTAGGTCTCACTGATTTTATTTAATACTTCCTCGTTTATACATTCTCCTAAATCTCTATCGTATTGACTCTTAGTTTCACCAAGATCCTTACTCTTCTTTAGATACTTGGATATTTCCTCATACTCCTTTTGAAGATTCATCTTTCTCATGTATTTCTTGTATAATTCTAAAGCTTTAAGATTTTTAATGAGACTTTCCTTATCATCTTTCAGTGCTTTAAGACTTATTTCATCTTCAATACCATCTTCGTTCCTTTTTAGAGAATCGCTGAGTTCCTCTGTTAGAGATAACAGTCTTTTTCTTAAAGCATCAAGCTCTCCATTCTTTCTGCTACCCACATAAAACTTTTTATAGTTTTCAAGGACTGCCACAGCTTCATGATAAGAGATACTATCATCTCCCCCCTGTTCAAGGTTTGTGAGCTTTTGCATTATCTCTTCTTCCTTATCTCTTGCCACCTCTGCTCCTAGCTGTTTTATGAAAAGCGTCTTCATGAAGCTTTCCTTAGATAAATCTAAAAAATATCTTCCTGGCTCTTTAGTTATTCCCTTTATCTTTTCCCCAGTGAGAAAATTTATAAAGTTTATGGTGTCTTCTTTTTTAGTACCTCCAAAGGTTCTTTCTATTATGATTTCTTCTTCTCCATTTTTGATATGGATTTCTCCTTGAGCCGTGTTTTCTTTCCATGGTATAAATCTTTTTCTCTCATTTTGCTTCAGGCTTTTCCTTCCACCGCTCATTCCATATAATAATACACTTATAAAACCCTCTGTAGTACTCTTTCCACTTTCATTTTTCCCATATATTACATTGAGCCCTTCTGTAAGGGTTAGTTTTCTATTTTTAATAGAACCAAAAGATTTTATATTTAATTCTTTTATTATCATTTCATTTTGACCTCTTTTGCCGTTAAACTTTCTATTCCTAGCTTTAGAGCCTTATAAAGCAGCTCCTTCTCTAAAGGCTCTGTCTCTTCATCTATAGACTTTAATATCTTCTTTGCATATAATCCTCGAAGAGAAAACTCTCCTGCTATTTCTTCATAATCTATTGATATTGTGGTATTGTCTTCTAATTTCACATAAAAAAAATCATCTTTTATTTTTTCTTTTAACAGTTCTTTATTTATTATAAAATCCTCAGGAACTTCACCGCAAAGTATAATCTTGAATAAATTCTTTTCTCTTGAAACATTATCTGATTCTTTAAGAATCATGGTCTTTACTTCCTCATAATCCCTGCATCCTGAAATATCTATGCTACATATAACATACTTTCTCTTTGCAATAGGCTCAAAGCTTAGTTCTACATATTTTTTATATACAGTTCCAAGAATTATCCCCTTGTCTCCACACTCGTCAAATCCCCTTCCTTCCGGATTTCCACTGTATGCATAAAAGGTGTCACTTTCCCTAAGTATTCCTGAAAAATCATGCTTATGTCCTAAAGCTATATAATCCATTTTACTTTTCCCTATATGCTCTAGAGTTATAGGGTTGTACTCACTACAACTTGATGTCACATCTCCGTGCATCACCATTATATTTATCTTGTTATCCTCTATATCAATTTCACTTTCCATACATTCTATAAGTCCTTGCCTTTCGTAACTGTCTCCAAAACCTATACCATACACAACTGTATTTAAACTTTCTATATGTACCTTTTCAAGTTTGTCTTGAAATACATGGACATTATTAGGCCACGGTATAATCTTATAAAATGACTTTCCGTGATAAGGGTCGTGATTTCCTGGTGATATAAATACTCTTATATCTGGTATCTCTTTTAATTTTCTTATAACATAATCTACGGTGGTTTTCATAACTGTTGCATTATCAAACAAATCCCCTGCCATTAGTATTATGTTTACTTCTTCTTTTACTGCTTTATCTATTATGGCTCCAAAAGTCTCCCTAAGATCTTCTTTTCTCTTTTCTCTGTAAGAAGAGTCGGAATCTCTAAAGGGACTATCAAAATGCAGGTCTGCACAATGCAGAATCTTAACGCCTTTCATTATCGCACCTCCGAACTTTAGTTCTCATTTAATTTTATCATAGTACTTTAGAAAAACAAAGAGTCTCAAACCTGTAGAAGACAATTATCTTCTGCAAATCTGAGACTCCCGTTTTTTTACCCTAATTTTATTTTTGCCCTATCTATAATTATTTATATAGATACTGATATAGCAAAAATACCATCGTGGTAGAAATTAATTAGACTTTGGTCTACTTCATACCTTTTTCGTATGCTTCTACCATTCTCTTTACCATTTCGCCGCCAACTGATCCACATTGTTTTGATGTAAGATCTCCGTTGTAGTCTTTAAATGGAACTCCTAGCTCTGAAGCTACTTCATTCTTAAAATTTGCTAATCCTTGTTTTGCTTCTGGAACTAACTTCTTTGCCATAATACATTCCTCCTCTAATTTAGGGTTTAATTTATTTTGCAAGTCTTTTTCTTACTTGCACTATTATTTTGACCACTCTTAAAATTAATACTCTATTTAATTTTGCACAACTAAGGGCTTAAATTCTTGTTTTGGATTATAATTCCTATATTTAAAAAAGGACAGATTTCCTAAGAAATCCGCCCTTTTATATCACCTATTTTAGATCATCATTTTGATTTTTTCTGTTTCTTCTTCTTTGCTCTGATAAGAAAACAGTACCTGCCATAGTCATAGTAAATCCAAATGTCATTATATCCGCAAAGCTTATTGGTGCACCTGTCTGAGGAAGCTTTCCTATTCCAGTAGCTGGCTTGTCATTGCTTGGTTTGTTAGTATTTCCATTGTTTCCACCAGGATTATTACCCTTTATAGCTACTGTAAATTTCATAGTCTTTTCAGTTACATTGCCAGCCTTGTCTTGAACCTTTAGAACTAAGGTATACTCTCCATTTTCTATAATCTCCTTAGTTAAATCAAAATCCTTGCCGTTTAAGGTAGCTTTTATAATAGAATCTTTTTCAGTTTCAACTTCTATCTTTACAGCCTTGTCATAAATGTTTCCGTCTTCTATACCAGATATCTTAACTTCTGGAGCGGTCTTATCTATTGTAAACTTAACTATAACTTCTTCTGACTTATTGTTAGCCTTATCTACTGCAAATATCTTTAATTCATATTCCCCTTCATCGCTTATTGCTGTTCCAGGTTTATACTCTTTTCCATTTAATGTTGCAGTTATAACAGCATCTTCATTAGATGTTATTTCTGGCTTTACTTCAGCATTATAATACTTGCCATCTTCTACACCTTTTACTATAACTTCTGGAGCAGTCTTGTCTATTACAAACTTAACTACAACTTTAGTTGAATTCTTTGCAGCATCTATAGCAGTTATTTCTAACTCATAGTTACCTTCTTCTGTTATAGGATTTCCAAGATCATATGGTTTTCCATTTAATAATACTGAAGTTTCAGCTTTTTCATTAACTGATAATCCTACAGTTACATCCTTATTATAATGTCCGCCATCTTCTACACCTGTAATTTTTACTACAGCTGGTGTTTTATCTATGACAAATTTATAAGTTACAGTATTTTTGTTTCCAGCTTTATCTGTTGCAACTATCTTTAATTCATAATTGCCTTCAGAAGATATTGCCGTTCCACTTACATAAGGTTTTCCGTTTAATGTTATTTCAGCATTAACATCTTCACCAAATGTTATAACTGGAGTTATATCTTTGTTATAAATCCAACCATCATTCAAGCCTTCAACTTTTATTTCTGGATTAGCTTTATCTATTGCAAATTCAAAGGACTTTTCTGATTTATTGCCAGCTTTATCTGTTGCAACAGCTTTTAATACATATTGTCCCTCATCACTTATAGACGCTTCATTTACGTAAGGCTTTCCATTTAAAGTAAGCTCTAGTGTAGCTTCTTCGTTAGTCATTACTTTTGCAGCTACATCCTTATTATAGCTTCCCTTATCTTCTATTCCTTGAATCGATATCTCTGGAGCAGTCTTGTCTATAGTAAAAGTATAAGTTTCTGTTGTTATATTACCTACTAAATCCTTTGCTACTGCCTTTAATACGTGAGTTCCTTCTACATTTACAGTTGTTCCATTTTTATATGGATTTCCATCTAGAGTAAGTTCTAAAGTTCCCTCTTCATTTATAGATACTTCTGCAGCTACATCTTTATTATAGAGACCACCATTTTCTATTCCAGTTACAGTTATAACTGGAGCAGTATTATCTCTCTTTACTACTAAGGTACTACTTGCTACATTATGAGCCCTATCTATTGACATAACTTCAATAGTAGCATCATCTTTTCCTTCAGGTAATGTTATCTTAGCTGTTCTGTTATCTCCATTAACTTTTATCTCTGCATCTTTAATAAGTTTTCCGTTTAAGAATATGCCTTCTACTTCTATTCCTGAAAGATTATCAGTTACTGTCCATGCTACTTCATATTCATTGCTATTTGTAGCTGAAGATGAAGTTATATTAAGTTCTGGCTTTGTTAAGTCTAGCTTCATTGGAATTCTGTATTCTTGAGGCTTCGCCCCATCAATTCCTACTACTGGCTTCAAAACAACTGTATACTGACCTTCTGCTGCTACTTGGCCTTTAATCTTTCCATCCCAAGCAAGTTCTGGCCACAAGAAAATATCTTTTCCTGAACCATCATTATCATTAAATATTTGTCTTCTATAATCGCTCTTATTTACTATTTCTCCTAGATTTTCTCCATCTTTATCTTCTATTTCTACACCAAATGTCTTAGCATTTCTCATAAAGTATATTAGTGGTATTAAACTATCCATATCACCATCATTATTAGGTGAAAATGCTAATTCTTCTGGCTTGTTACTAGCATAATAATACTTGCCATTCATTCCATAAGCATATCTACTTTGCAAATCTGCTTCATTGTATAAAACATTGTTTGGTTCTTCGTCCCATATAAAATTACTTAATATAGGAGCTTTGTCCCATTCTCCATAGTATCCCATGAATGGTACATTAAGATCAGGAGCTCCATCTGTCTTTGAAGTAAGCTTTATATATCCTTCTAGGAATCTTTCTGGGTCTAGATTTCCTATACGAAGAGTTGCATTAAATTCTGCTGACTGTCCAGCTGGAACAACTATAGTTTTTGTTCCAAATGTTACATTAGCTTTAGATGCTGGAAGTACTATATCACTACACATTCCTTGTCCAAATTCACTATCACCATCTGTTAAAACTCCTTGTAATAGTGACAAGTCATATCTAACATCTGTACTACCATAATTTTGTAGTTTTATAGTAAAGGTTTTTCCCTCTTTACCTATTTCTTTTAAAGCTACATTAGCTTCACCCTTATAAGTTGCAGTGACTCTATTCTTTACTGCATTGTTTAACTGAATCAATCCTGAGCCTTGTCTTCTTGGAGAATATGGAACGCTATTTCCATCTATTTTTACATCGGATGTATTCATAGCACAGTTCTTAGCATATTCAACTAAAGCTCTTGGATTTCTAAAATTAAAGCTGCTACTAGAATTTTTGATTTCTTCTTTTATTACAGCCATTGCTCCTGCAACATGTGGAGCTGCCATAGAGGTTCCACTATATACATCGTATTGATTATTATTTATTGTAGATGTTATATTTCCTCCTGGAGCTGCAATTTGAGGTTTAAAGTCTAGATTTGGAGATGGTCCCCAAGAAGTACTATCATCATAGTCTCCAGATGCTGGATTTGGTATCTCTACAGTTCCATCATTTAGAACTAATGTTGGTTTATCTGGAATAGCACTTATCAAAGCTACTCCAGCTTTGTGAGATGTAAATATAGCAGGAATCTTTATATTAGGATCTGTAGCCATATTTATCATTTCGTCTCCACCTGCTGTATGATTGTATACTACAACTCCAATAGCTCCTTGTTTTTGAGCATTTAAAATTTTATCTGTAAATGCTAATTCTCCTCTTTCAACTACGGCAATCTTGCCTTTTACGTCTTTTAATTGTTCTGGCTTTCCTACACCACCATTTACAAAATCTTCAAGTTCATTCTTTGTAAACTTAACTTGGTGGGTCTTGAATGGGAATTTTTGATCTTCCTTACCAGGAACTTTTAAGTTTATTGCGTTAGCGCCTATCATTGTATTTTGATAGTTTGCTACCATAAGTGAATCTGCTGCTAAGCCTGGTGTACCTGTAGTAGATGTATCCTTTACTAGCGGATCTACATATGGGTATGTTGATGTTGATGAATTACCAGCAGAGATAACTACTATTATTCCAGCATCAGTAGCATGTTTTACTGCTTGTTGCTCTGGATCAGTGCTATCTTGGAATCCAGATGGTGCACCTAAGCTCATGTTGATTACATCTGCTCCTAAAACTATAGAGTCTTCTATTGCCGCAATTATATCATCACTATAAGCACCTTTTATATTTGCATCATTTGAAAACACCTTCATGGCTAAAAGCTGAGTTTCTGGTGCAACTCCTTGTATTGCTTTTCCAGCCTTTACTTCTTCTTCATCTCCATTTGCTCCAACTATCCCAGCAACGTGCATTCCGTGACCACCATCTGGTTTAGTATCCTTTACTATATCCTCAGTAACAGAAGCTACATCAGCATCAGCATAGTTGTGTCCAAACGGAACCTTATCTGTGTAATATCCATTTTGGAATGTATGCCCTTTTTCTGCCTCTAAATCATAATTATCTATGATTTCATACACATCATCTGCTGTAAGTTTTAGCTTTGACTTATCTGTTGGATCTTTCATATCCTTGTGATCGTAGTCTATTCCTGTATCTATTATTGATACAAGCTGACCTTCACCCTTGAACCCATAATCCTTCCACTCATCATAAACTTGAGTGAGCTTTTTAGCGTTAGTCATATCAGTTTCATATACATTAGCTAAACTTACATTCTTTACGCCATACATATCTTTTAGTTTATCTATATCTTTAGCCTTTATATCCATACTAAAACCGTTAAAAGTTACCCCATATGTGTGTCTTATTTTTGCGCCTTCTAAATCTGTGACTTTTTGTTTCACAGACTCAATATTATTTTTAGCTACTTGTATAGAGAAAGGTGTTGGGGTTTCCACTGAACGTGCCATAGCACTTTCACCTGTTGTTTCAACTATTACCCTAACTGTTGCTTCTGGATCTTTAATTTTATCTTCTAGTTTTTCTTTTCCATCGTATAATTGTTTCTTTAAATCTTCTTCAGTCCATTGTACTTTAGAATCCTTCTCTTGCAGTGCCCCTGCGGAGGTTTCTTTTGCAAATACAGACATGTTTGATGTGATTATAGCTAATGAAACTGTAAATGCAAGAACTTTTGACATCCCTCTCCTTTTCATAAAAATCCCCCTGTTTTATTTATTTTACAAAGCTAATTTATAGCTGAGTAATCACCCTTTGGTTAACTTTTCTTTACAATAAGTACACATATCATCTGGTAATTTAATACAATTCTAACATTTATACACTCACACTTCAATATGGTAAACCTTAATTTTTTATTATTTTAGAGCTTTAAATTCATACCCCTCACCTTTTAAATAAAGTATAATCTTTTCTAAAACCCTAGCTGTATTCTCTTTAGCGTTTGTATCATGCATCAGTATTACTATCTTATCCTTGCTACCAGCAGTTTCTTTGAATCTATTAAAAAGCCTATCCTCGCTAAACCCATGACCTTCCCCGTCTCCATTTAGAGCATTCCAATCTACGTAAACTTTTCCCTCTTCCTTTAAAATCTCTTTATATCTATTTTTGCTAGTTTCAAAAGACCCTCCCGGAAACCTAAATAACCTTGTTTCAAAACTATCTCCTAAAATATCTTTTATAATTTGAAAGCTTTTGATATCTTCTTCCCTGAATCCTTCTTCACTTCCATATATTTTTTTATAATCATGATCGTAGCTGTGTGATCCAATGCTATGTCCTCTTCTATATTCATCTTTAAGAATTTCACTATTCTCTAAAGCCATATTTCCAACTACAAAGAAGGTTGCTTTTATATTATATTTATCTAGGGTATCCAATATTGCCGGCGTCACATAATTGCTTGGTCCATCATCAAAAGTTAGATAGGCAGTCTTTTTACCATCACTTTTATAAGCATCTTCGGCAAAAACTTTATCTTCATCTATTGCTTTATATCTTAATGGCTTTTCTACTACACCTTCATCTATTGCCTTGTCAATTTTATATTCTATCTCTGAAGCCTGGACCTCATTATCCTTAAAATTTAAGTACAAATAAATATCAATAGATAGCATATTGTAGCAGAGCAATATAAAAATTATAATCACATAGTTTTTTTCAGGATTTTTTTCTCTAAAAAATTCTCTCATATCATCACCATCCACCTCCATTATATTTCTTTTTTACCACAATATGTTACAAAACTATGTCTAATTTTATTTTTTATAAAGAACTTGCCATTCATAAAAATTTGTATTATAATATTATTGTTCGAAGGGGTATAGCTCAATTGGTAGAGTAGCGGTCTCCAAAACCGTTGGTTCCGGGTTCAAGTCCTCGTGCCCCTGCCAAAAAAACATTCATCAATCTGATGAATGTTTTTTTATTTACAAAATAATTAGGCTGTATCAAATTAGATTCTTAGAATCCTTTTGATACAGCCTTTACACTATATAGCTTTTATATGAGAAATGCTGAATAAACTGGCATTGATTGAATTATGAATTAATCCTCATCTTCGATTTCTTCAATAACAAATTTGTCAAACTCTATATCTTCAATAAAATTATCTTTGTTGAAGGCTGTCTTTCCAAACTGATTGTACCTCTTTAAGTTTACAGGAAGCCAGTATGGCTTTGCTATGTCAAGTTTATCACATATTTTATTTATACAATATGTAAGGCATCCTTGATATTCTTCTATATCTTCTGATATAACTACGCAGTCTTTTACTATTTTAGTGTCTTTCATTATTTTGCCCCATATCTTTATTACCATATGTTCCTCCTTATAAAGCCGTAAATTTAGAATAAATATGAATTGGTTATAATCAAGGTTAAAATTTCACTTAATTCATTTCCTGCACCTAGAGTATCTCCAACTAGACCACCTATCTTAAAGTTGCAGTACTTATTGAATAAAAATATTATAAGATAAGAGGATACTATAAGGAATATAGTTCTAAGCGGTCCAACTATGAATGTACCTATTATCATAATTTCTATAAAAGTTATTATGACCTCTTTTATGCTACAATTTCCTATATACACATTCCCACTACTCTTCTCTTTTGCACTCTTACCTATAGAGAAAAGAAACACCATGGCTCCTCTTCCTATTACAGGTCCAAGTATCATAACACTTATAAGGCCTCTTTGTTCTAAAAGTATAAAGGATACTATCTTTAAAATAACATCAAAGAATATAGCAAGAGAGCCGTAGGTTCCCATTCTACTATCTTTCATGATTTCTAAAATTTTATCTTTTCCACCTCTAAAAGAGTAAAAAGCATCAAATACATCTCCAAGTCCGTCTACGTGGAGGGCTCCTGTCAGTAACACTCCTGCCATAACAGCTATTACAATAGCAATTTCTGAAGCTATAATATTTTGAAGAAGGAAGTATATCAAATACTGAATTCCTCCAACTATGAGTCCTATTATAGGAAAATATGATATTCCTATTCTAAAATCCTCCATGTCACAACTTAATTCTTTATTTACGGGTATTCTAGTCATAAATTGTATCATAAGAAGAAACCCATTTAAACATTTTTTCATAACTTTACTCCTATTTTTCTAAAACTAACCCTTTAATTTTAAAGGAAGACCGCAGCTAACCAAATATACATTATCACACAATGTTGCTATATGTTGATTTACAAATCCCGCTACATCCCTAAATATCCTTGACAATTTATATTCTGGCACAAGTCCCCAGCCTACTTCATTGGTTATGAGAATCAAATTTTTGTCTAACTCTTTAGCCTTTAATAAAAGTGATGTAAACTGCTTCTTTATGTATTCAGTCACCTCATCTATTTCCTCTTGACTTGCCTTATCAAAATCTATGGGACTATCGAATAAAAGATTTGTAGTCATCACAGTAACACAATCTAAGAATATATTTTTTTCACTATAATTTTCTATAGCCTTATGTAAATCCTTGTATCCCTCATAAGTTGGCCAGTTTTGATTTCTGCTTTCCCTATGCCTCTTTATCCTTGCTGCCATCTCTTCATCTGTCACTATAGCAGTAGCTATGTAAAGCACATCATCTGTGTCCTTTAAAAGAGATTCCCCAAAGGAGCTCTTTCCGCTTCTGCTTCCTCCAGTAACTAAAGTAATACTACTCATTTTAATCTTCCTCCTAGTCTATATGGATTATAGAGTCAATGTACATATAATTATCTTCATATTTTATTACAGATACATCTCCATTTTTACTTGCAAATTTCCAATAAAAATCAAGATTCTCGCCTAATATATAGCAGTACACAGCTCTTATAACTCCTCCATGAGTCACTACTAATATATCATCTTCATTTTCTTTTTCAATATCTAATATGAATTCCTTCACTCTACCATAAAAGCCTCTAAAGCTTTCTCCCTGTTCCAGCTTGAAGTTCTCCCAGTTTTTAATCCAAAGAGCATGGTCCTCTGGAAATTTCTCCTTTATCTCTTCATAAGTTAATCCTTCAAATATTCCAAAGCTACGCTCTTTAAGCCTTGCATCTTCAAATACCTTACAGTTTGGAGCTATTAAAGCTAAGGTTTCCTTTGCTCTTTTCAATGGGCTTACATAAGCTTTTGTAAAGTTCACATCTTTCAAGTACTGATGTAGCCTTTCCCCTTGGCTCTTGCCTATAGAATTTATTGATGAATCTAAAGCTCCATAATAAACTCCCTTTTCATTGCTTTCAGTTTTGCCATGCCTTACAAAATAAATATTCATAACTCCTCCTAAAGGCTGTCCTCTTCTCTTATGTCCACATAATCATCCTTTGATATTCCTGATTCATTAAAAGATGCCATATTCCATAAAGTGAATAAAGCCATGTCTGCTATTTTAAAGGTAAATGGACATCCTGATCCTTCTCCAAGTCTCATATTTAAGTTTACCATAGATTGTAGTCCCATTTCTTTCAAAGTCGCTCTACTCCCTTCTTCCATAGAAACGTGAGATGGGAATATATAATCCTTAACTAATGGATTTAATCTATAAGCACATAAAGCTGCTGCTGCAGAAATAACTCCATCCATAACTATTGGAATTCCTTCATAAGCTGCTCCTAGAAAGCATCCACATAAGCCTGCTATATCTAAGCCACCAATTTTGCTTAAAACTTCTATAATATCCTCTGGATTTGGTTTGTTTATTTCTATGGCTCTTCTTATAACTTCTTTTTTATGTTCAAGGCCTAAATCTGTAAGCCCAGATCCCTTTCCAACTATATTATCACTATGTATTCCAGTTAATAAGCTTATAACTGCTGCTGAAGTAGAAGTATTTCCAACCCCCATCTCTCCGGTACCAAGCATATCATAGCCTTTTTTCTTTAGATCTCTAACCACATCTATTCCTACATTTATAGCCTTTATAGCATCCTCTCTAGACATAGCTGCTTCTTTTGCTATGTTCTTCGTTCCATAAGAAATCTTTCTATCTAGTATCTTTGGCTCCTTTACCTCAGCATTTATCCCTATATCTACAACAGTTAAATCTGCACCAGCATATTTGCTTAAAAGACATACTCCCGTTGTTCCCTTTACGAAGTTTAAAGATACGGTAAGTGTAGTTGATTGAGGACATGTAGATACGTCTTCTTCAACTATTCCATTATCAGCACACATTATTATTATAGACTTTTTCTTTAGTTCTCTCACAGGTTTTCCATTAATTCCGCTAAGTTTTATAACTATATCCTCTAGTGTTCCAAGACTACCTATAGGTTTAGCTAAGTTATCTATTTCTGATTTCACATATTTCATTGCTTGTACATCTAAAGGTTTTATTCCCTTTACAATATTATTTATATTTTCCATAAAGCTCCCCCTAATAAGAAAGACCTCTATACTATTATAGAGGTCAAATAATGCTATTTATAGGCTTAGTACATATATAAATTTTGTACTTTTGCCCAAATTTAATTATATAGTTTTACATAATAAAAATCAATTAATTTTAAATATTCTAATCTCTTCGTCTCCTTTATCAAACCTATGCTGTAATATCATAAATATATACTCTAGCCATAGTATTTTCATCCTTATTAAGAAATACTCTCTGCAGATTAAATCCGCTTTTCTCCAAAACTCTCCATGCTCCAATATTCTTCTCATTTACTTTTGCTACAAGTTTTACAACGCTTTTGTTATTTTTTAGCATGTCCATAACGCTTCTTATGCCCTCTATACTATATCCGCATCCTCTGTATTTGTTATAAATCTCATAGTTTATTTCTGTTACACCGGTTTTGTCCCATTTAGTACTACACCAGCCAACCATTTCTCCATTTTCACTTAGTATAAACTTGTAAATAGTCTCCCTTGGTTCACTTTGACTTAACTCTACCTTTAGCCTACAATCCTTACCCATAATTCCTCCCAATAACTAGAGTCACCCCTTTTTTTATTGGCTATAGTATAGCACAGTTCTAAAGTTATTTTAAAAGGCCTCTTTTATCTATTTCATTATAAAAAAATCTTTTTTTAATACATTGTTAAAATTTCTTATATTATTTAAAAATTTACCCTTTAAAGCGTATTACAATTGCCTCATGCTAAAAAATCAATGATTTTTAAATAAAAAAAACAGCTAGTAAAAATACTAACTGTTCTTATGGCAGGGGCACGAGGACTTGAACCCGGAACCAACGGTTTTGGAGACCGCTACTCTACCAATTGAGCTATACCCCTAAGACAAGCTTTATTATAAAGTAATTCATGAAATTTTGCAACATATTTTTTAAGTCTTCTTTATTTCAACAAACATAAAAGTGTGCATTCTTTCTAGAATCTAAATTTTTATAATTAAAATCCTTAGTACCTGTTATAACATATATAAATCCCAGTATTAATCCAGCTATAAAACTGTGTCCAAATCTAATTCCATGCATTAATCCAAATATAACCGCAGAAACTATAATAGCAAATAACTCTCCATATTTCTTCAAGTTTTCTAATATAATTCCTCTAAATATAATTTCTTCGAATATAGCAGCTGTTCCTATGCCTATTATTACAAATACTCCTTCCCCAAAAGCACCTTTTAATACAACGTTAGCTACTTTTCCAATGCCACTTAAGTAATTAAATCCCAAACTAAAAATACAGTTTATAGATGTTAAAAACACAAGCAATGGCAGTATATTTTTGATACCCTCTAATTCATTAGAGCTTTTGCTAATCATTTTTTTAGGCTTTATTTTTAAAATAAACATAGATGGTATAACAAAAGAAAAAAATGTTATCAAAGGTGCAATTGCAGGTATTGTTGATTCAGGTATTTTAAAAGCTGCATTTATACATGCTAAAATTATTTTATTTAATATAAGCGCTAAGAAAATAACCCCTCCTATTTTATTTGATAAACTTCCTATATCTTTCTTTTTTTCTAATTCCATAGCTTCTACCGCCCCCAATTAAACTTAATTACGTATTTTTTAAAAGTTAAATGTAACCTTCAATTCATAAGCTATTTCAAGGTTATTCTCTATTTCATGAACTAAATGACATACCCATTGAGTGTCTGCTTTAATGATTTTAATAGACTCTTTTTCATTTAATACTATTTTAGTTTTATCATCAAATGTACCCAATGAAACTCCCGCAAACAATCCATATGGAGTAGATCTTGTTGAAGATCTAATCATATATTTTATAAGACTCATCTTATAATTTTAAATTTTTTTCTTGCTGTCTAGGTTCTTATTAAAACATTGGTATAAAGACCTCGTTGAGATCAGAACACTCTCTTTCATAAAGTCATTTAAATCCTCATTTCATGAATTTTCAGAAGCAATCGATGAATATATAAGCTATTACAATAACGAAAGAATTCAAGCTAAAACAAAATAGATGCCTCCTGTAAAATACAGAGAATCATCCATGCGTTCCGCCTAAGTTAGAAATAAATGTGTCCAGGATTCTGGGTACATATCAAAAAATCTAACTTATTGTGGTCAATTTTTTATGTCAAAATATAATTTTAAGTTTAATAAAAAAGTTGTTCAAGCATAGCTAAACGGTTAATGAGGATAGATACAAAACACATGAAAAAATTCTTCCCACAACCACATCTAATTATCAATGTTATGTATGATACCTTACGCATTTCCGCCATGTATGATAATAGCACTTTCATCTACACTGCAATACCGATAGAATTCTATCTGCAAAAAAATTCATATCATTCATAGCTTTAAGTGGGCATCTCTAAACTCAATTCTATAGAGCAATTCATCTCTAAATACTTTATAACCATCGTTCATAATTTACTTATCTTCAAAATTCTTAAACTGATCAACTAACTTTTGTAAAAATTCATAATTTGAATCGTAATACTCTTCCACATCTACATACATGGTCTTCATTTCAAATTCAGTTATTATACTTTGATTTTCTCTTAAGATATTGTCATGACCACATAGAAAAATCAAATCCTTGGCAGATTTAAGTTTTTCTTCCGTCATATCCCATTCTTCTTTTTTAAGCTCCTCAGGGATCTTTATAGTTTTGAAGCCTTTGGATTTCAAGAAATAATCAAAGGTATCTTCACGTACAACAAAAGTATACTTGTTTACTTTTTCTAAAGATTCATTTAAATCCTCTTCAAGTTTGTCAATTTCTTCTATTGCTAATTTAAAGTTTTTCTCATACTTATCTCTATTTCTTGTGTCCTTTTCTGTTACAGCAACTCTTATATTATTTAAAGCAGTTTTGTAATTTTCTAGATTCATCCAATAATATGGATTTTCCTTATATTCTTTTTCCTTTATCACTCTAGGTTTTGTCAGAGGCAGGGAGATAATTCCCCTTGATATATTTACAGTAGTTAATGTTTCCCTTTTTACTAAGTCCAAGAATCCATCTACCCAAGGTTCATTCTCCATTCCCATGTATAGAAACAAATCCTGTTTTCCAATGTTCGTAACACTATCTTTTGTATATTCAAAATTTAAATTTTCATGGTCATTTTTAAACATATATGAAACATCGTGGTCATCTCCTACAATATCACGAACCATGTTATATAGGTTCTTGGTAGGAACCACGATGGATATGTAGCTTTCTCTTTCTTTTTCATCTACCATAGCTGCATATTTTTTCTGCTGAGCATTATGACTTACTACTATGACTGAAATAACCACTGCATTAGTGATTATAAAAGCTATTAAGAGCTTCCAAATTCGTTTCAATTAAATCACCCTCTAAATAATACTTACTTAATTTTAACCTGTAGTAAATTTCAAGTCAAACTTATTACAAAATATTACCTAAGCTTTTCTTTTTAGTGATTTTAGGATAAAATAAAGGATAGACTTTAATATTAGGAGGTCATTGACTATGGAATTTTTGGTACATAGTGTGGAAGAAACCTTTAATATAGGAAAACAGCTTGGTGAACTCTCTAAATCAGGAGATATAATATGTCTCATAGGGGATTTGGGTACAGGAAAGACTCACCTTACTAAAGGTTTTGCCACAGGTCTTAAAATAGATGAATATATAACAAGTCCTACATTTAATATAGTAAATGAATATCACAGCGGAAGGCTTACTCTTTATCATTTTGATGTGTACAGAGTAAATGATCCGGATGAAATAAGCGCAATAGGTTTTGACGAGTATATTTTTGGTGACGGAGTTTCTATTATTGAATGGGCTAACTATATAGAGGAACTTATTCCAAAGAACTTTTTAAACATCGAAATAGAAAAAATGCCTAACCTTGGGGAAAATGTGAGAAAAATCACCTTAACTCCTCATGGAGAGCACTATGATTATATAAAGGAGATTATTATATGATAGTTTTGAGTATAGATTCTGCTACAGATGCCGCAACTGCCGCTGTAGTTAGTGATAATCAAATATTAGGAGAGATGAATTTTGCCAATAAAAAGCAACATTCAGTACTTATAATGCCCATAATAGATGGACTTCTTAAGTCACTAGATTTGACTATAAATGATATAGATGGATTTGTAATATCTAAAGGTCCAGGCTCTTTTACAGGACTTAGAATAGGAATGGCTACAATAAAAGGTTTAAGCCTTGGAAGCTCCAAGCCTTATGTTTCTATATCTTCATTAGATTCTTTGGCTTACAACTTATATGGAGTTAGTGGAATAGTATGTCCTATCATGGATGCACTTAGAGAAAATGTATACTGCGGATTATATAGATTTGAAAATGGTGAAATGATAAAGTTCATGGACTACGACAGACTTTCATTAGAGGATCTTGTATCAAAATTAAAAGAGTTTAATGAACCTGTATACTTTGTTGGAGATGGCACTAAAAAGTATGGAGATCTTTTAAAGAACTCTTTAGATAACTGTTTCTTTGCCCCAAATAACTTGAACTATACTAGAGCCTCCTCTCTTGGAGAGCTTGGAATAAAATTATTATCTCAAGGTATACGTGATGATATAAATCTATCAAATCCTCTATACCTTAGAAAATCTCAAGCTGAAAGAGAATATGATGAAAAGCTTAAAAAAGGAATGTAATCTATGAATGATGTAAAAGTTATTTTAGCTTCAAAAAGTTACATAGATGATATGGTTAGAATAAGTGAGGAAAGCCTGTCAGTACCTTGGAGCACTCAATCCTTTGAAGAAGAATTTGAAAATAAATTTTCTAGATATGTAGTGGCATTATGTGATGATAAAGTGGTTGGTTTTGGCGGTATGTGGATAATTGTCGGCGAAGGAAACATCACTAACATAGCAGTTTCTCCTGAATATAGGGGTAAGGGCATAGGTTCTGCCATAGTAAAAGAACTCTTAAAACTTTGTCACATGGAAGATGGAACTGCTATAACTCTTGAAGTTAGACGTTCCAACATAATCGCTCAAAATCTATATAAAAAATTCGGATTTGAAGTTGAGGGAATCCGTAAGGGATACTACACTAACAACAAAGAAGATGCTCTTCTCATGTGGAATAGATCTTTAGAAAACTTTATTTAAACTAAAAGAAAGAACCGCTGAATAAAAATCCAGCGGTTCTTTCTTTTATGTTAGGCGGCTCTATTTGAACCTTTTGCACTTCCGTCTTTTACAGATGATAATATTGGTATAACTTTGTTGAATAAAACCATTGTAACTACTGAAACAAGTAAACATTTAAATAAGTTGAATGGGGTTATTCCTAGTAATACCAAAGTGAATGGGTCAACTATACTGCTATTAACTACAGTTCCCATAGATACTATTTGCTCCATTGTCATACCCATAAACTTTACATAAGCAGGTAGCATGAAGTAATAATTTGCTAGTGCTGCTACAATTGTCATGGTTATACTTCCAGCAACGAGTCCTATAATTGCACTTTTTCTTGTTTTACTTTTTTGATAGATAAGTCCTGTCACTAATACTAATGATCCTCCAACTAAAAAGTTAGCTACTTCTCCCACCATAGCTGTGCTTGTACCTTTTATTAGTGCATAAAGGAAAACTTTTATAAATTCCACTATAACTCCAGCCACTGGTCCTAATGTAAATGCTCCCACGATTGCTGGCACATCACTTAAATCGATTTTTAAAAAAGCTGGAAATATCGGTAGTGGAAAGTCTATTGCCATGAGAACAACAGCCACAGCCGCTAGAAATGAGATTTTCACCATTTTGTTTAGTTTGATAGAATTGTTTGCCATTTTTGATACCCTCCTAAATAATGCTTCAGGGTATAAGCATTAGAAACACGAAAAAGCCCCGACAAAAAGCCAGGGCATAACTTACCATTTCTAATCATAATACCTTCTTTCATCCAGACTATACTGTCGGCCTCGGAGTTTCACCGAATCATGCCTTACGGCTCGCGGGCTATACCGCCGGTAGGGATTCACACCCTGCCCTGAAGATAACTTTATTATTTTTTACAAGTTCATTATATATCTTTTGTTTCTATAATTCAAGATGTTTTTATAATTTTTCCTCTTTTTTCATGGAAAGGGATATTCTCTTTCTCTTAATATCTATATCCAAAACTCTAACTTCTACTATATCCCCTACCTTTACTATGTCTAAAGGATGTCTTACAAATCTATCTGCCATTTGACTCTTGTGTACTAATCCATCTTGATGGACTCCAATATCAACGAATGCTCCAAAGTCTGATACATTTCTTACAGTTCCGTTTAGTATCATTCCAGGTTTAAGATCATTTATATCTAAGACTCCTGATTTTAAAATAGGCTTAGGCATATCTTCTCTTGGGTCTCTTCCTGGCTTTTGAAGTTCTTTTATAATATCTTGTAGTGTCATTTCTCCAACATTTAGCTTTTCACTTAATATCTTTATTCCAGCTTCCTTTGCTTTTTCTTCAATACCAGACAAAGTTCCCTTCTTTAAATCATTTAATGAGTAGCCTAGCTCCACTATCAAGGCCTTTGCTACTTCATAAGATTCTGGGTGAACAGCAGTATTGTCTAAAGCTTCTTTGCTTTCCATAACTCTTAAGAAACCTGCACACTGCTCATAAGCCTTTTGTCCTAGTCTCTTTACCTTTAGAAGTTCTTTTCTGCTTTCAAACTTACCTTTTTCTTCTCTGTATTGAACTATATTATTTGCAATTGATGCATTTATTCCTGAAATATATGAAAGTAGTGATGGAGTTGCCATATTAAGGTCTACACCAACAGAGTTTACACAGTCTTCAACAACACCTTTCAAGGACTCATCCATTCTCTTTGGAGTTACATCATGCTGATACTGACCAACACCAATAGACTTAGGGTCTATCTTTACAAGCTCTGCAAGTGGATCTTGAAGTCTTCTTCCTATGGATATAGCTCCTCTTATGGTTACGTCTAAGTCAGGGTATTCTTTTGTAGCAAGCTCTGAAGCTGAATAAACAGATGCCCCTGCTTCATTTACTATTACATAATATATATCTTTGTTCTTTTCTGATTTAACTTCCTTTATAAGCCTTGTTATAACCTCTTCTGACTCTCTGCTTGCTGTACCATTTCCTAGAGATATGACCTCTACATCATATTTGTATATGAGGTCTTTAAGAGTTCTTATGGTTCCCTCCACATCATTTTTAGGAACTGTTGGATATACTGTGGCCTTTTCTAAGAATTTTCCTGTATCGTCTAATACAGCAACTTTACATCCTGTTCTAAAACCAGGGTCATATCCTAAAACCACTTTTCCTTTTATAGGAGACTGCATAAGAAGAGCCTTTAAATTAGCTTTAAATATTGTTATAGCCCCTTCTTCTCCCTTTTCAGTAAGTTCATTCCTTATATCTCTTTCAATAGATGGATATATAAGTCTCTTTAAGGAATCCCTAATAGCCATAGCTATATATTTATTTTGGTTTTCACTATATTTTAAAATTCTATTATCTAAATACTGAAGTATCTTTTCCTCATTAGAGGTTATTTTTACTGAAAGTATCTTTTCCTTCTCTCCTCTATTTATAGCTAGAATTCTGTGAGCTGGAATAAATCTCACTTTTTCATTGTAATCATAGTACATCTCATAAGGAGTTGGTTCTTCTGAGGAACCTTTTGTCTCTATAACACCTTCATTAAATACATAATTTCTTATCCATTTTCTATAATCTGCATTATCAGATATAGTTTCAGCTGCTATATCCATTGCTCCTTGAATAGCTTCCTCGAAAGATTTGACACCTTTTTCTTCATCTATGAATTCAAGTGCAATCTCCTCTATGTTTTTGCTAAAGTCTTTTGAGAATAAGCATTCTGCTAACGGCTTTAATCCCTTTTCTACAGCTATGGTAGCTCTTGTTCTCTTTTTAGGTTTAAATGGTCTATATATATCTTCGATTTCAGTTAAGGTTTCCGCCTTCACAAGAGCAGACTTTACTTCCTCTGAAAGATTCCCCTGCTCCTCTATAATCCTCAATACATCATTACGTCTGTCATTTAAATTTCTAAGATATGTAAGCCTTTCATTGAAGTTTCTAAGGACTTCATCGCTTAAGCCTCCAGTTTTCTCTTTTCTATATCTAGCAATGAACGGAACTGTATTTCCTTCGTCCAAAAGCTCTATTACATTGTTTACCTGAGTTAAGCTTATATTCAGTTCCTTACTTAATAATTCTTCTATATTTTTCATATAATCCTCCTTATGAACTTCAAGCTAATTTAAATCTAAAGTTCCATTGCTGCTTTGCTTCAAATACTCATTTATGAAGCCGTCTATATCCCCATCCATAACACTATTCACATTACCATTTTCCAGATTTGTTCTATGGTCCTTCACCAAAGTATATGGTTGGAATATATAAGACCTTATTTGACTTCCCCATGCCATATCTTTAAGCTCACCAGCTAAGTCCTCTATCTTTTCCTTATGAGCCCTTTCCTTAAGCTCTATAAGCTTTGCCTTTAATATCTTCATGGCAGATTCCTTATTTGTATGCTGACTTCTTTCATTTTGGCACTGTACAACTATTCCTGTAGGAAGGTGTGTTATCCTTATTGCAGATTCAGTTTTGTTTACATACTGGCCTCCAGCCCCTCCAGCTCTATAGGTATCTATTCTTAAATCCTCAGATTTTATATCTATATCCTGGTTTGCAGTAAGCTCTGGCATAGCTTCTACTGATGCGAAGGAAGTCTGTCTTTTACCATTAGAGTTAAAAGGAGATATTCTTACAAGTCTGTGAATTCCCTTTTCCGCCTTAAGATATCCATAAGCATATTCCCCAGTAACTTTTAAGGTCACCGATTTAATTCCTGCTTCATCACCAGCTAGATAATCCATGATTTCTGTTTTGAATCCCTTTTTCTCACACCATCTAGTGTACATCCTTAAAAGCATCTCCGTCCAATCCTGAGCATCAGTACCTCCAACACCAGTGTGAAGATTTAATATACAGTTATTTTTATCATATTCCCCACACAAAAGTATTTCTATTCTAAAATCCTCTATACACCCTTGTAAATCCTTTATCTCTGACAAAATATCTCTTATAGACTTTTCATCATCATCCTCAACAAGGTCACCTAATTCGAATATGTCGTGAAATCTCTGCTCTAAAGAATTAAATGCATCTATCCTATCCTTTAAGGATTTTGCTTCTTGAGTGATTTCCTGAGCATTTTTAAGATCATCCCAAAATTCGCTTCCTTGCATCTTCATCTCAAGTTCATCTAACCTCTTTTTTAAGCTAGACAAGTCAAAGAGAGTCCCTCATTTCATTTAATGTACCTCTAAGGCCTTCCAAATTTCCTAATGCTTCTTGTAATTTTAATATCATGCCTATCATCCTTTCTATGCCTAAATAAATATAGATTTGCAGAAAAGAGTTTCTGCAAATCTACTAAATAATACTAAGCCTCTCTGCCACAGCAGTTTTTGTATTTTTTACCACTTCCACATGGACACGGATCATTTCTTCCTACCTTTTTCTCCTTCTTTATAGGAGTATGTGTTCCAGAAGTTCCATCATCACTGTAGTTAGTTGCCGTTTCCTTTACAACTCTCTCTCTTTCTGGCGCCTTTTCTATTTGAACATGCATAAGCATCTTCACTGTATCAACCTTTATGTTGTTTATCATTTCATCAAACATATTACTTCCTTCGAATTGGTATGCTTGAACTGGATCTTGCTGTTTGTAAGCTCTAAGTCCTATACCTTGCTTTAAGTGATCCATGTTATCGATATGATCCATCCACTTAGTGTCAACTACTCTTAAAAGAACAACTCTTTCGAGTTCTCTCATCTGTTCTTCGCCAAAGTCTTTTTCCTTTTCATTATACATCTCAAAAGCTATATTCTTGTATCTTTCTATCATTTCTTCATTTGAAAGCTTCTCTAACTCTTCTGGCTTTATAAATCCTCTATGTCCAATCATATCCTCCATATAATGTGCTAAAGCATTTACTTCTTCAGTAAAGCTATCCTCTACTCCACTTATATGAGATGCTACAGCATTCTCTATAGCCCAGTTTATCATGCCCTCTGCTTGTTCTTTTAAGTTTGTTCCACTTAAAACTTCAGATCTTTGAGAGTAGATAACTTCTCTTTGCTTGTTCATAACGTCATCATATCCAAGAAGTGTCTTTCTTATATCAAAGTTGTTACCTTCAACTTTCTTTTGAGCACTTTCTATAGCTTTTGTAACCATCTTACTTTCTATAGCTTCGTCCTCTTCTAAACCTAATTTGTCTATAAGACCTTCAAGCTTTTCTGAACCGAAAATTCTCATAAGGTCATCTTCCAATGCTATATAGAATTGAGATGATCCTGGGTCTCCTTGACGACCTGAACGTCCTCTAAGCTGGTTATCTATTCTTCTCGATTCGTGTCTTTCAGTACCTATTATCTTAAGACCACCAAGCTCCACTACATCGTCTCCAAGCTTTATATCTGTACCTCTACCTGCCATGTTTGTAGCTATAGTAACCATGCCCTTTTCTCCAGCATGAGATACTATATCTGCTTCTTTTTCATGGTATTTAGCATTTAAAACCTGATGAGGTACACCCTTTTTCTTAAGGAGCATTGATAAAACTTCTGATTTTTCTATACTTACTGTACCAACAAGTACTGGCTGGCCTTTCTCGTGGCTTTCCATTATATCTTTTACGATAGCGCCATACTTTCCTTTTACAGTCTTATATACTAAGTCTGGCATATCTTGTCTTTGAACTGGCTTGTGAGTAGGTATAACTATAACGTCAAGTCCATATATCTCTCTAAATTCATTTTCTTCAGTAAGAGCAGTACCAGTCATACCAGAAAGTTTAGTGTACATTCTGAAGTAATTTTGGAATGTTATTGTAGCTAGAGTCTTTGATTCTCTCTCTACTTTTACACCTTCTTTTGCTTCTATAGCTTGGTGAAGACCATCTGAATATCTTCTACCTTCCATAAGTCTTCCTGTAAATTCATCAACTATGATAACTTCACCATTCTTAACCATGTAGTCTTTATCTATTCTCATTATATAATTTGCTTTTAAGGCTTGAGTTACGTGGTGCTGTATCTCCATATTTGCTGAATCAGCATAGTTATCTAAGTGGAAATACTTTTCTGCCTTTTGTACTCCATTATCTGTCATTATAACTGACTTTGCTTTTTCATCTATTGTAAAGTCTTCCTCTTCTTTTAATGTCTTTACAAAGTAGTCTGCAACCTTATAGAATTCAGTAGACTTTTCACCTTGGCCTGATATTATAAGAGGAGTCCTAGCTTCATCGATAAGGATGGAGTCAACTTCGTCCACTATACAGAAGTTAAGATCTCTTTGAACTCTTTCCTCTTTGTATACAACCATGTTGTCTCTTAAGTAATCGAATCCAAATTCATTGTTTGTTCCATAAGTAATATCCGCGTTATAAGATGCTCTTCTCTCATCATTATTTAATTCATGAGTTATAACTCCTACTTTTAATCCTAAGAACTCATAGATTTGTCCCATCCACTCTTTATCTCTTTTTGCAAGATAGTCATTTACAGTGATTACATGGACCCCCTTTCCTGAAAGGGCATTTAAGTATGCAGGAAGTGTAGCAACTAAAGTCTTTCCTTCTCCAGTTTTCATTTCTGAAATTCTTCCTTGGTGAAGAACTATACCACCTATAATCTGCTCTCTGTAATGTCTAAGTCCTAAAGTTCTAACAGAAGCTTCTCTTACAACAGCATATGCTTCTGGTAATATGTCATCTAATGTTTCTCCATTATTCAATCTATTTTTAAACTCTTCTGTTTTTCCTCTAAGCTCTTCATCACTTAATGATTTTATAGTATCTTCAAATTTTTCTACTTTATCTACTAATGGCTGTATTCTTTTTACTTCTCGTTCACTATATGTTCCAAAAACCTTTTCTAAAAATCCCATTTTTTCATCCTCACACTTCTTGTAATATTAATCTATAATTTTTACACCATAATCTTCATGATATAATGTATAGAATATTCATTTATAAATTATACCATTTAAGTTAGTTATATTTCAACAATTAGCTTACATTATGATTATTTACATATTGTTAAATATATAAAACCCTTAGAGGAAGTTTTAATTTCACTCTAAGGGTTTAAATTTTTTTTAATATTCAGGTTCGATTAAACCATAGTTACCATCTTTTCTCTTGTAAACAACACATATATCATTGTTGTCTGCATCCTCAAATACGAAGAAATTATGTCCTATAAGCTCCATCTCAAGTATAGCTTCGTCAGTGGACATTGGTTTTATAGAGAATCTCTTAGTCTTAACTATTTTTGGTTCCTCCATACCTTCCTTCATATCATCAATGTATTGATATCTTAAAGAATCACCAACCTGTCTTCTTTGAAGTTTGGTCTTTTGCTTTCTTATTTGACCTTCTAATTTATCTATAACCAAATCTATAGATGCATACATATCCTCCAAGTCTTCTTGACCTCTAAGTACAACTCCGTTAAAAGGAATAGTTACCTCTACTATCTGCCTTTTCTTTTGCACACTGAGAGTTACATGAGCTACGACCTCCGGTCCGAAGTACTTTTCCAATCTTGAAAGCTTTTTCTCAACTGCCTCCTTAAGTCCTTGAGTTAGCCCTATGTTTTTAGCTACGATTTTAATTTTCATAAATTCCAGCCCCTCTCTATGGTGATATTCACCTATTTATTATGTTTTATTTATTTAATTTTATACTATGTCCTATAATTTCTCAAATCTTATGATTTAAATTTATCTTTATATAAATCCTGTTTTCTTTAAATATCGATGTTTTACTCTAAAGCTTATATTTTTATAATTTTCTGATAATTTAATATTTATTTCATTATTTATTAATTTAATTCATTTACATTTCACCTCTCTATTCTTTTAACGGAATTATTCAATTAAAAAGCTTAAAAATTCTCATCATATATATGAGTAAACACACTTATAATTCCCTTTAAAATTACCGAGTTACTGTCCCTAATTACAAACTAGGTCGGGAAAAGAATGGGAAAACTTAAAAAATAGCAATAAAAAAGCAGCCTCTATGGACTGCGAACCCTTGATATACAAAGGTTTGAGGCTAGCTGACCTGGTCTTTGACCCCACACTCGCCTTTAGAAAAAGGCTTGTTTATACATTTCTATAAAACACTATAAGCCTTGGTATTACTAGACTTAATGGATATAAGTTTCTATAGGATACTGTCTTATATCTGTACTAGGTCGGGAATAAGTCGGGAATAAAACACATCTCTTAGGAGGCATTATGCCTCCTTTCTTACTTATCTAGACGTTGCATTAATACCATACTTTCATTGCCTAAAATAATCATTTTGGTAAGCTTTTCTTGTTGTAATTTAATAATCTCTTCAAGCTCCCTAATTCTAGATTCTAATTTTCTTCTTTCTAATGGTGACATTGGGCTTAATTCACAACCCTCTATTTTCATAATTTCCTCTAGACTATATCTAGGAGTTGGTATATGTGGATTTCTAGTTATTATTCCTTCTTGTTCATAGTTTATTATAGCTTGTGTAGATACACACCAACGCTCAGATAACATTTGTCTTGTAATCAAAACTGGATCCATTGATAATCCTCCCTTTTATTTAAAGTAATAATAAATTCTAATCATATGAATTTGATTTTTGACGGCAAAATAAAGGAGGCTTAGGCCTCCTTATTCATTATTATTCTAATTTATTAATTAGCAACTACCTTACTGTTTTGCTCATTTATCTTTTTAAGGTTTGCATATCCAACAAAACTTAAAACTAGGCTTGGTACCACAAATAG
>JALEZF010000092.1 GCA_022773025.1 Clostridium sp.
AGGCAATTCATAAATATAACCATAAACAGTTTCTTCCAGAGTTTAAGGGAACTGCGAAATTTGTGACTAAGCATTATAAAGCTTTTATAGCTGTATTTATAATTTTATTTATACCAGCTATATATGGAAACAGCCATGCTAAAGTTTACTATAATTTGGACAAGTCTCTACCACAGGATCTTCCATCAATAGTTGCAACTAATAAAATGAAGAATGATTACAATATGACTTCTACAAATATGATATTAGTCCGTGAAGATTTGGATGGCTATTCTAAGAAACAGATGATTGATGAAATTGAAGATTTAGATGGAATAAGCTCTGTTATAGCCTTGGAAAAAGTTTTAGGACCAAGAGTTCCAACGGATTTCCTTCCAAAAGATATGATGAAGATGGTGAAAAATGAAGGATATGAAAGATTTATCGTAAATTCTAAGTATGCGGCAGCAAGTGATGAAGTAAACAAGCAGCTTGATGATATAGAAAAAATAGTTAAAAAGTATGATAGCGAAGGTTTAGTTGGAGGAGAAGCACCATTGACTAAGGATCTTATAAAAATAGCTGATAGCGATTTTAAGAAAGTTAATGTAGTTTCAATAATAGCTATCTTTGCCATAATAGCTATTGTCTTTAAATCTATAACTATACCAGTGCTACTTGTTCTATCAATAGAATTAGCTATATTTATAAATATGGGCATACCTTTCTATACAGGAACGGTGATACCATTTATAGCTTCTATAGTAATAGGCACCATACAGCTTGGAGCAACTGTAGATTATGCAATACTTCTTACCTCAAGATTCAAAGACGAAAGAAATGCTGGATTAGATAAATATGAGGCTATTGAAGTTGCAGTACAAAGTTCAGCAAAATCAATCGTTACAAGTGCCTTGACTTTCTTTGCGGCTACAGCTGGTGTAGGACTTATATCTAAACTTGAGATGATAAGTTCTCTATGTAATTTGATGTCTAGAGGGGCACTAATAAGTATGTTTGTAATAATCTTCATTTTACCATCCATCCTCTTAGTTTGTGATGGAATAATAGAAAAAACAAGTAAGGGTTTTGGAAAGAACGTAGAAGAAAGGGCGATGAAAAATGCAATGTAAAGCAATGTCTAAAAAAGTTATAGCATTAGTAATGGTTGGCACTATAATGACTAGTGCGGTTCCAGCTTATGCATCAACAATAAGCAAGGATGAAACAGTTTATGTAACCTTAGATAGTGAGGGAAAAGATATAAGCAATACTGTTTCAAATTGGATAAGCAGTGATGAAGCAATCAAGAATTTAAAGGATAAATCAGTCTTAAGAGATGTTAAAAATATAAAAGGTGATGAAAAGCCAGTTGTAGAAAATGACTATATGATATGGAATAGTGATAAGAAAGATCTATATTACAATGGAAAATGTGATAAGAGCCTTCCACTGAATGTAGTAATTGATTATGAGCTAAATGGAAAAACTATAAAACCATCAGATCTTGTTGGAAAAGACGGAAAAGTGAAGATCACTATATCTATAAAGAATAATGAGAAGAGAACTATAAATGTAGGGGGAACTGATAGAGAGGCTTATGTTCCATTTACAGTAGCAGGAACTGTTATACTACCAACAGATAAGTTCTCAAATGTAAAAGTTGATGGAGCAGCCATGATTGATGATGGAGACAAGGAAGTTTTAGCTTTTGCAACATTACCAGGCTTAAAGGAAAGCTTACAGCTAGAGAATTTTGATGTCTTAAAAGATACCATGACTATAGAAGCAGATGTTAAGAACTTTGAACTAAGTTCAATGATGTTTGTAGCTACACCTGAAATTCCAGATATAGATGAAATTGATGGAGTAGAAAATATAGATGAACTTAAAGAGGCTCTAAATAAGTTAAATGATGGAGGTAAAGCTCTTTTAGAGGGTGCTAATAAGTTATATGATGGTGAAAAAACTTTAAATGACAATATGGCAATATTTAATGATGGAGTAGGCAAAGTTGATGAAGGCTTTGGTAAGCTTTATGGAGGGCTAAAGGTTATAGGAGAAAAATATCCTACTATAGTAAAGCAAGGACAAGAATTAATAGGTGGGGTAAATGACCTTAATAACGGATTAAAAGCATATAATGGAAAATTTGATATGTTCCTAGCTAAGCTTGACGAAGCTTCTAAAGGGTCAGCAAAGGTTTTAGCAGGGGTTAAGAAATCTCAAGTATCAGCTAAAACATTAGTAGATGGAAAGAGTGCTGAAAATAAGGGAATAAGTGACCTTTATGAGAATGTAGAACAATTAAAAGCAGCAATACCAGCTTTAGAAGGTATATGTGCTACATTACCAGATGAAGCACCTCAAAAGAAGCAGCTTCAAGGTCTAATTAAAGGATTAGAGAAATTAGATATTGCAGTAAAAGGATTAAAGGGTAAGGATGATGCTATTACTGATGGATTTAATCAGTTGTACAAGGCTCTATATGAAGGCGATGAATCTTTATTGAATGGAGTAGAATCTTTATCTTCAGGAATATCAGGCTTAAGTGGAGCTGGAACAAAGCTTAAGAATGAAGGCAGTGCTGAACTTCAAAAAGGATCTCAAAAATTAGCTGATGGAGTTAATGCTTTAGGTGGAGACAACATGAATAAGCTATCATCAGGGGTAAATACCTTAATGAATGGAGCAGAGGACCTTGATAAGGGAATTGATACCTTAGCTAAAGGTTCAGGACAGCTTCTAGCAGGTTCTAATCAGTTATTACAAGGAACTGGTGATTTAAAGAACGGTGCAGATACACTTCAAAACGAAGGTATAGGAAAGCTTCATGAAGTTGGAACTGAAAAGATATCAGATATAGATAATTTGATAGGTGTTAAGGATGAGCTTGTGAAGTTATCTAAAGAATATAATAGCTACTCAGGCATAGGCGAAGAAATGAGTGGAAAAGTTAAATTTATAATGAAGACAGAGGAAGTAAAAGCTGAAAAGAAAGAAGAAACTACTAAAGTAGAAGAAAAGCAGGAAAAGAAAGGCTTTGTAGCTTGGATAAAATCTTTATTTAGCAAATAGAAGAAAAATAAAAATGTAGAGCTTTTTTATAAAACTCTCAGACTGCTGACAAAGTGTCAGCAGTCTTTAATTTTATACAAATATGTAATATAATTTAAAATATATTAATTTATTACATGGGGGTTTTGCCAATGATAAACGAAAGAAGAGAAGCACAAAATGAAATGGAATTTGATAATATAGTTCTTCAAGCTATGGAAAAAGGATTAGTTGGTGGTAAAATCCTTTATTCTGATTCAACTCATATAAAAGCAAATGCTAACAAGAGA
>JALEZF010000002.1 GCA_022773025.1 Clostridium sp.
AAGAAACTGAGATATCATCTTGTAGATGAATTGTTTAGAAAATACAGTGTAAGAGCTGTAAGAATGGTATTTAAGGAGAATCTCATTCCTTTCATGGAAATAGATCCTATTAGTTTGTCGCTAGAAGTATCTTCAATGTTCATGTTGTGGTACTGAACTAAAATTTTTGATTAGCCTGCATGTCATATCCAAACTTACTTAATTCACTGGAATGACAGCGAGGGCATTTTATATTAGCTTTGTTCATTGTTCTTTTGGGGGGAAATGTTTTTTAGCAAACTCATTGTAATCTCAAGTGGTGAAAAGAGCAATGTTCATATAACTTAACAGAACGTCGAGATTTAAAAGGGGAGAAAAATATTGGGAACATAATACAATACATTTTAGATTTAGGTGCTGCTGTATTTTTACCATTAATTATGATAATAATAGGATTAGCAGTAAAGATGAAACCTAAAAAAGCAATAATATGTGGTTTGACACTTGGAATTGCTTTTACAGCTATAAATGTTGTACTTACCTTTATGTTTGATACAATAAGTCCTGCAGCTAGTGCTTTTGTAACTAATACAGGAATTAATCTTAAAACAGTAGATGTGGGCTGGTCTCCAGTTGCATCAGTATCATGGGCTTGGCCATATGCACTTATGGTTTTCCCGATTCAAATAGGAATAAACCTTCTTATGTTAGCATTTGGAAAATGTGGCTTAAAAGAAATACTTCAAACAGGAGTATGAACAGCAGCAGCTTTGGTTTTATTTCCAATAGCAGCAAACTTCTTTATAGATGCACTTGGACCGATAGCAGAAGCTGCAGGTAATTTCATGAAGAGCAAATACAAGGGAAGAGATTTTTATGTTGGAGTTGACTGGTCAGTACTTGGCGGAAGAACAGAATTATGGGTTGTATCAATACTTTTAGTACCAGTAGAACTATTATTCGCTATACTTCTTGCAAAAGTGGGAGTAAACAGTGTGCTTCCATTGGCAGCAATTATCAACGTAGCGGCTACAGTTCCAGCTTTAATTGTTACAAAAGGAAATATACTTAGAATGTTTGTAATGGGAGTAGTGACAACACCAATATACTTAATGGTTTCATCACAATTTGCGCCTATGATAACTAAATTAGCTATTGCACAAAATACCTTAGATGTTCCAGCGGGACAGCTATTAACATACTACGGTGCAGAGGGACCAGAGTTTAGATGGGCGTTAATTCAAGCCTTTTCTGGTGATAATAAGTTCTTAGCAATATTGCCTTTCGTTGCTTTTGCAGCTCTTTTCTTCTGGTATAAGAGCTATATGAAGAAAAAAGATGCAGAGATGGCTTGTGAACATCAAAGGCTGGGGTTAAAATAGAAGAGACTGCATAAATATATAATAAGCAGCAAAGGGAGAAGAAACATGTTAGAGGAATTAAAAATTAAACTCACTGGAATTGCGAAAAGAGCAGATGCTGACGGTTTATGCAAGCATAAATCTGGAAATTTCAGTATAAGAGATGAAGCTACAGGATATATATTAGTTACACCATCAGGAGTATCTAGAGAAGAACTTACAGCAAACCACATTTGTGTTGTAGATATGGATATGAATTTGATAGAAGTTAATGAGGATGTCCGTCCTACTAGTGAACTTCTTATGCACATAGAAGCATATAGATGTAGACCTGATGTAAAAGCCATAGTACACACACATTCAAAATTTGCTACAGCTTTCTCTGTACTTAACAAGGAGATACCACCTATCGTTTATGAGATAGTGAATATTGTTGGCGGAGAAGGAATAATAAGAGTGGCACCTTATGAAAGACCGGGAACAGAGGAACTGGCAAAGAGTATAGTAAAGCCTATTGAAATTGCAGATGCATGTTTAATGGCTAATCACGGAGTTTTAGCAGTTTCTAAAGAAGATATAGAGGACGCATTTTTAAAGGCTGCTTACGTTGAAGAAGTAGCAGAAGTTTACTATAGAGCTCTCCTTATAAATGGAGGAAAAGAACCTAATACAATACCACAAAGTGAACTTGGAAAATGGTCGTATCCAGAGCAGATAAAATTAAATAAGAAAGATACAAAGTAATTTTAAAAAGGCATTGTTCTCTTAATGAACTGACCACAAATGTTAGAAAAAAGAAATCTAACATTCGTTGCGAACTTCATAATAGGGAAGGATGCCTTTTATTTTTTTTAGAAAGCATTATAAAGAAAAGTCTAATAGCTATGGGATGTGTGATTAAAGTTATATAATTGATAGTAAGATAAAAAGAAATTGGTTTAATAAAAGCATAACTTATTGGCTATAGAAATTTCAAAATAGGAATGGTATGATAAATTTGATTAAGTGTAGATAAAAAGGGAGGAAAACTATGAAAAATATAAGCATTGCTGATGGAAAGATTCAAGGTTCAGAGATAGCTTTAGGATGTATGAGAATAGCTCAGATGAATATAGAGGAAGTAGAAAGTCTAATTAAAACATCAATGGATTGAATGTAAATATGAAAATAGATCCTTCTATAGATAGAGATGGCAGTATTTTAGAGTATTGCAGATTAAAGGATATAACTATACAGGCGTGGTCTCCATTTCAATATGGATTTTTTGAAGGAGTGTTTTTAGACAACGAAAAGTTTCCGGAATTAAATGAAAAAATAAATGAAATAGCAGAGGAAAAAGGTGTTTCGAATACAGCTATAGCTACAGCATGGATACTTAGA
Source organism: Clostridium sp. (assembly GCA_022773025.1). Classification (GTDB taxonomy): domain Bacteria; phylum Bacillota; class Clostridia; order Clostridiales; family Clostridiaceae; genus Clostridium_X. Next base: position 2,721 of record JALEZF010000002.1, read on the forward strand.
CATCCAGCAAAAATTCAAACTATAATTGGAACTACAAATAAAAAGCGCATACAGGATATAGTGAAGGCATCAGAAGTTGAAATTACAAGGCAACAGTGGTATGAAATATACAGGGCAGCAGGAAATAAACTGCCTTAATTAAATAACAATAAGGTGAATGCAAAAGATGAATACGCAATTTGAAGATTTTTTTCAATCGAAAACAGTAAAGATGGCTTTGTCAGCCACTATAGCTATATTTATAGCAAATGAAATAGGACTTCAGTTTGGAGTTACAGCAGGGGTAATCGCTATCTTAAGTATACTAAACACGAAGAAGGAAGCTATAAAGGTAGGTGCTAAGAGACTTTTAGCGTGTACTATAGCTATACTTTTATCTGGTGCTTTTTATCTTGTGTTAGGAAATAGCACTGTAATATTTGGCTTGTTTCTGCTTATATTTATTCCAATAACTAAAAAGCTAAATTTAGAAGAGGGAATATCCATAGGGGCGGTTTTGTCAACTCATCTTTTAACTAGTAATAATATAAATCTTCAATGGGTGGTTAATGAATTTGCCTTATCTATTATAGGAATAGGAGTAGCTCTTATATTTAATCTATATACTCCATCTTTAGAAGAGGAATTTTTAAAGAACAAAGAAATAATAGAGGACAAATATAAGAGCATCTTATCAGAGATGGCATTGAGACTTTTAATGGATTTTGAACTCCAAATAGAACAGGTTGATTTAGCGAAAGTAGAAAAACTTATACTAGATACGAGGGAAATAGCACACAAGATTAATAATAACTATATTTTTAAAAACGATAATTATTACATTAATTATATAGATATGAGGATAATGCAGCTTGATACTATAAGGAGAATGAAAAATCATTTTGAGAGACTTAATATGAAATATGAACAGGCGATTATTTTGTCTGAGTTTACTTTGAATGTATCGGTAAATGTTCATGAGAAAAACGATTGTATTAAACTTATTGAGGAACTACAAGGCCTTAGACAAGAGTACAAGGAAATGGAACTTCCTAAGACTAGAAAAGAATTCGAGAACAGAGCAACTCTGCTTCAGTTTTTAAATGATTTAGAAGATCTCCTTACTATAAAGAAAGAATTTAAGAAAAACAACAAATAAATGGGATTGCAGAGGCAATCCCATTTTTGTTGTATTACAAAACTGTAATGTTAATGAAATGAAGATACATATATATTTACCTACATGGGATAAAATAAATAACATAATAAACATGGAGGAGTAGAAAATGAAAAACATATTAAATGTAGAAAAAATTGAAAAATATTATGGGAATAAAGGGAATGTTACAAAGGCTATAGACAATATAAGCTTTAATGTAGAAGAAGGAGAATTCGTAGGAATAATGGGTCCTTCAGGCAGTGGTAAGACAACTTTGCTTAATTGTATATCGACAATAGATAATGTTACTACAGGAAAGATAGTAATAAATGATAAGGATATAACAAGATTAAAATCTAAAGAATTAGATGAATTTAGACAAAATGAATTGGGATTTGTATTTCAGGATTTCAACCTTTTAGATACACTTACGGCTTATGAAAATATAGCTTTATCATTAACTATAAAGAGAGAGAAAACTTTAAATATAGATAAAAAATAAAATCTGTGGCTAAGTATTTAGGAATTGAAGATATTTTAACCAAGTATCCTTATCAAATGTCAGGTGGACAAAAGCAAAGAGTTGCTGCAGCAAGAGCTATAGTAACTGATCTGTCACTTATACTTGCTGATGAACCAACAGGTGCGTTAGATTCAAAATCTTCCAGACTTCTTCTTGAAAGATTTGAAAATTTAAATAAGGATTTGAAAATTTAAATAAGGATTTGAAAGCTACAATACTTATGGTTACTCATGATGCATTTACAGCTAGCTATGCCCATAGAATTCTGTTTATAAAAGATGGAAAGATATTTAGTGAGCTTATTAGAGGAAAGGACAGCAGAAAAGAGTTTTTTATAGGATAATTGAAGTTATTACTCTTCTGGGGGGGGATGACAACAATGTATTCTAAAATTGCAGTTGGAAATGTTAAGAAAAGTTTTAAGGATTACACAATATACTTTTTAACGCTGACACTAGCTGTATGTATATTTTATAGTTTTAATTCTATAGAAGCACAAAAGGTTTTTATAGATATGAAAGCTTCAGGAAAAGAATATGCAGACTCTTTAGTACAAATCATAGCATACATTTCAGTGTTTGTATCTGTAATTTTAGGAAGTCTCATACTATATGCAAACAATTTTTGGATAAAGAAGCGTAAGAAAGAACTTGGAATATACATGATTCTGGGTATGGGGAAGAGGAAAATATCTAGAATATTAATAATAGAAACGTTATTAGTTGGAGCTATATCATTAATAAGTGGGCTTTTACTGGGTATTGTCGCTTCACAAGGATTGTCATTGTTTACATCAAAATTATTTGATATTCCTATGAGTGGGTATAGTTTTGTTATTTCAGCTTCATCCGTATTAAAGACAATACTGTATTTTAGTATAATGTTTTTCTTAGTAATGATATTTAACAAGGAAAAGTTAAGTAAACTTAGATTCCATATATCCTTTATGAAACTCTCTGATTATAATAAGATTATGAAATTAGAACACAAAAATGAAGTGAGTTTGAAGGAAGATGAAGCACTTTTATTAAGGAATATTTATGAAATTAATGTTATAGAAGATTATTTAAAAACAATAGCTATATAGAGATTAATAATAAAAAGTTTAATATAAAAGGTGGAAAAGTCATAAATAATTTGTAATTGCTAAAGAAAAAGCAATAAAAGTATCATTGCTCAGGGTGTAGACAAAGTCATACAATCTCAAGGGGTTGTATGGCTTTTTTACGTTTAGAACTTTGTAAAGGTAGTTTCCTCCAATGAAGTTGATTCAATGGCATGGGACGTTTAATTATAGTATAATGAAATGATTGATATTTGATGAAAAAGGACAAAACCAAGTATAAAGAAGTAAAATTAATATTATTAAGGTCATAAGATTAAATTTTGGAGGAAACTATGAGATTAGACAAGTTTTTGACGGGAGCAATGGTTGGCACAAGAAAAGAAGTCATAGGGTATGTACAAAGTGGTCTAGTGAAAGTTAATGATGAAATAGTTAAAGAGGCATTTGCCAAGGTTGATACTGAGAAAGATACTATAGAATATAAAGGCGAAATCATAAAACATAGAGAGAAGGTCTATTATATCTTCAATAAACCTAAAGGTTGTGTTACAGCAAGGAGCGATGATTTTCATAAGACTGTTCTTGATTATTTTGAAAGAGAGCATATGAATGGGGTATTTCATGTAGGTAGATTGGACAAGGATACAGAAGGACTGTTGATATTAACAAATGACGGGGATTTAAATCACGCTATAATGTATCCGGAAAAGCATATAGAAAAAACATATTTTTTCTGGGCTTTAGGGTCCCTAGATGAAGAGAAGAAGAGAACTTTAGAAAATGGAATTTCTATAGGTCAGGGAGAACCTTTAACTAAGCCTGCAAAGGTTAAGATTTTAAAAAGTGGAACTTATGGAGAGTTTAAAGATGAAAAGGAACTTGTAGAATCATACACTATGTATAGCAAACATCCAGATCAATCAGTGATATCGGGATATATAACTATATCCGAAGGAAGAAAACATCAGGTAAAGAGAATGTTAAAATCTTCAGGGTGTTATGTAGTATATCTAAAAAGAATTTCTATTGGAGGGTTGAGACTTGACGAAGGTATTAAGCCTGGCGAGTATAAAAAAATAAAAGAAAATGAAATTAAAAATATGATATTTCGCTAAAAAAATCTTCTAAAATTTAGAAAAATAATTTATATCTAGAAATTTACTATGAATTATATATAATTAAATGTAGTATAGAAGAATTAGTGGTAAGGGGAAAGGTATGATAGGAACAATTGCAAACAGTATAGCAATAATTTTAGGTAGTATGGCAGGTCTTCTTATAAAGGGGGGGATTCCTGAAAGAGTAAGTGACACTATAATGAAGGGATTGGCTTTGTGTGTCTTTTACATAGGAATAAGCGGTGCCTTTAAAGGAGAAAATACTATAATAACAATAGTATGTATAGCTATAGGTGCCTTAATCGGAGAGCTTATAGATATAGACAAGAGGCTAAATTCTTTAGGGAAATTATTAGAGAATAAGATAAACAAAAAGTATTCTAGTTCCAAAAGTGAAGAACCTCTTATCACAGAAAATATGGAAAATGGGCAGAGAGAAAGCAAGAAAATATCAATCTCTCAAGGCTTTGTATATGCCAGCTTAATATTTTGTGTTGGCGCCATGGCTATAGTTGGGTCTCTTGAGAGTGGCCTACAGGGTAACTATGAAACTCTGTTTACAAAATCTATTCTTGATGGAGTATCAGCAATTATATTTACAGCTAGCCTTGGCATAGGAGTTATATTCTCTGCAGCAGCAGTATTCTTATATCAAGGGATTATAACTATGGGAGCCGGTATTCTTGCGGGAGTTTTAAGCTCTTCAGTTATAGCTGCTATGACAGCTATAGGGAGTCTTCTAATAATGGTGCTTGGACTTAATATGATGGGAGCAACAAATATAAAAGTAGCAAATCTGCTTCCGGCGGTATTCCTACCTATAGTTTTAGGAATTATGGGGATGATTTAAAAATTAAATAAGGTAAAGGTGAAATTGATGATTGATACAAATAAGCTAATAAAACTAAATCCAGAAGAATTACTGAAAGAATTATACGGAAAAGAATTAGAAACTAAGAAGGATGTTCTTCAGTACATAGAAATGGCAAAAGTTCTAAAAAAGACAGAAGGGGTTCCTGATTCTTTAAAGGAAGGTACATATAAGCTTATAAATGACAGCATAGACACTATGCATGGAAAGGTGAAACCTAACACAATAATGTTCCTAAAAAATCAGCTTAAAACTGACCTTGGAAAGTTAGTGAAGGGAAAAGAGGAATATGAAGAAAGTTCCTTTATTAAATTCTTCAAAAGAGCTTACCCAGAGGGAAAAAGAACAAAGAGTTTTACCTATGTAATTCAAGATAACACTATGATTTTAGATGAACAGATTTGGACTACTTTAGCTTATATCAATAGAGAGTGTATCAGAGGAAATTTATTTCTTAGTATAAATGAGAAAAAAGAGATAATAGAAATGATAGGAAAGCTTATAGGAAAAGGCAACATTAAATATATAAATCAAGTAAAAAGCATGGATAAGCTACTTAGAAAATTGAATATAAAAATAGTAGAAGGCGACAACGGGTTTGAGACAGAAGAGATAAATAATATTAGAAGATAGTATTGAGGGGGAACTATTATAATGCAGTGTTTCATACTGCTTTGTAATAGTTCTATTCTTTTGTTTTAAATAGTAATATTGAAACGTGTCAACATTAAAAAAGCTAGAAAAAACATAATATAATGGTTAATTACTGTTAAGAATAAGTAAAATGGAATGAAAACGCTAACAACTTTATTGACACGTTCCAAAATCCGTGATAGGATTAATTCATAAAGTAATTAACAAAAGGAGAAGACATATGGAATTAAGTGCTGGAGCAAAAAACTTACATAAAAAATTAGAAGAAAATAAAGTGCTTATAGCAGCTCATAGAGGAACTAATGGTGGAAACGTTATACAAAATACATTAATGGCTTATGAAACAGCTATGCAGCATGGAGCAGACCTAGTAGAGATTGATGTCATAATGTCAACTGATGGTGTTTTTTATGCTTTTCACAATGGGCAAGAAAAATATTTATTGAGAGTAGATAGAGATATTAGAGATATGTCCTCTAAAGAAATTGATGAATGTAATTGTTATAACTCCGTTGGGGAGGTATCAGGACAAAAGCTTGAAAGATTAGACTATGTTTTAGAAAATTTAAGAGATAGATGTTTTATAAATATTGATAGGTCATGGTTCTATTGGAAAGAGATAATAGAATTTTTGAAAACAGTGCATATGGATCATCAGATAATTTTAAAATCTCCTGTCCATAAAGAACTTTTAGATATACTTCAAGAATCAAAATCACAAATTATGTACATGCCTATAGTAAAGAATATGGATGAATGGGAGTTAGTTAGAGAATATGATATTAATTTAGTTGCAGCTGAGCTTATATTCGAAACTCTTGAATCGCCATTAATTCAAAAAGAATTTATAGACAAGCTACATGAAGATGGAATTTTAGCATGGGCAAATGCCATCACCTTAAATGACAGCATAATATTGTCTGCAGGCTTAGATGATGACAACTCTATAGAGAATAGTTACGATGAAAATTGGGGTAAGCTAATAGAAATGGGATTTGATATGATTCAAACAGATTGGCCAGCTCTAATTAAAAAATATATATTAAGCAGATTTAATTAAGAAGACAAGAAAATTAAAGGGGAGAATAAAAATGAAAATGAAGAAGTTATTAACCTTAGTTCTAACAGCATCCATGGCATTATCACTAGCAGCTTGTGGAAACAAGAATGATGCAGCATCAAATGGAGGAAAAGTTGACAAAAACGAAAAGTTATTAATTTACTCAAATTCGGCAGCAGATGGACGTGGAGAATGGCTTACTGAATATGCAGCTAAAGAGGGATTTAACGTAGAAGTTGTAAATATCCCTGGAGGAGAGCTTACTAATAGATTAATAGCTGAAAAAAACAACTCACAAGCAGATTTAGTTTATGGATTAAACACATTAGAATATGAAAAGCTAAAGAAGGAAGAATTACTGTTCAAGTATACTCCAACTTGGGCTAGCGAAGTTGATATGACACTAGGAGATTCAGAAGGATATTACTATCCAATAGTTATACAACCATTAGTACTTATGTACAACAAGGATTTAAAGGATGCTCCAAAAGATTGGACAGATTTAGCAGATTCAAAGTATAAAGACAAGTACAATATATTTGCTTTAACTGGAGGTACTGCAAAGAACGTATTATCAAGTATTTTAGTACGTTATGCTGATCCAAAAGGAGAGCTTGGAATCTCTGAAGAAGGATGGAAAGTGGCTAAGGCATACATCCAAAATGCACACTTTGAGATTAAGGGTGAAGACTATGTTGGTAGTGTAATTGATGGTTCAAGACCAATGTCTATGATGTGGGGAAGTGGAGTTCTTCAACATGAAAAAGAGCGTAACTACAAATTCGGTGTTATGTCTCCAGAAGTTGGTGTTCCATATGTAACTGAGCAAATAGGAATAATATCTAAGAGCAAGAAGACTGCTTTAGCTGAAGAATTTGCTAACTGGTTTGGTAGTGCAGAAGTTCAAGCGGCTTGGTCTGAAAAGTTTGGATCAATACCAGCTCATCCAAAGGCTCTTGAAAAAGCATCTGCTGAAGTTAAAGAGTTCATGGCAAAAGTACCTACTCCTCAAGCAATTGATTGGGCTTTAGTTGCTGAAAACATAGATGCATGGGTTGAAAAGGTAGAATTAGAATTTATCAAATAGTTATATTAAACTTACGGTGCATAGTAGTATGCACCGTTTTTGGAAAGGGATGTAACCATGATTGAATTTAAAAATATAGAAATTAAATACGGTAATTTTACAGCTATAAAAGATTTGAATTTAGATATTAAAGAGGGAGAGTTTTTTACATTTTTAGGACCATCAGGTTGTGGAAAGACAACAACCCTTCGTTCATTGGTAGGATTTCTAACACCAAGTGCAGGAAAGATAGTTGTAGATGGAGTTGATATAACTGACAAGCCGGTAGAAAAAAGAGAGATAGGAATGGTATTTCAAAGCTATGCCTTATTTCCAACCATGACTGTCTACGATAATATAGCCTTTGGATTAAAAGTGAAAAAACTTTCCAAAGATGAAATCAAAAAGAAGGTCTATGAGGTGGCAAAGAAAATAGAAATTAACGAAACACAGCTTTTTAGAAATGTTTCTGAGCTTTCAGGAGGACAGCAGCAAAGAGTTGCCTTAGCTCGTGCTATTGTGTTAGAACCTAAAATTCTATGTCTTGACGAACCTCTTTCAAATTTAGATGCAAAACTTAGAGTTGGACTTAGAGGAGAGCTTAAAAGACTTCAAAAGAATTTAGGCATAACAACTCTTTATGTAACTCATGATCAAGAAGAAGCCCTTACTCTATCAGATAGAATAGCTGTATTTAATAATGGCTTTATAGAGCAGGTGGGAACTCCGTATGAGATATATAATAACTCGGCATCGGAATTTGTATGTGATTTCATAGGTGATATAAATAGATTAGGAAGAGAGATTTTAAAATATATAAACAAAGAGACAGAGAGAAACTTTGACGAGTCTAAGACTGCTTTCTTGCGTATAGAAAGGATTCTTACAGAGAAAAAACATGGCTTTATTGAGATAAGTGCAGTGGTAAAGGATTATGAATACAATGGAATTCTTACTAAATACACTATAGAGGTTCTGGGAGAAACTATAAAATTCCTTGAAAAGAATGACGGAAGCGATTTCCACGACATTGGTAAATCTATTGCCATATATGTGAATCCAAAAGATATTATGCAATTTTAATTGAGAAAGGAATGAATCTATTATGGCAAATATGATTGAAAAGATCAAAAGAAAAGAAATCAATATTGGGTCATTAATCGTTAAGCTTGTTCTTGCTTGGTTAATTATTGCATTTGTAATTTATCCTAATGTAAATTTGTTGATATCGACTTTCTTTAAAAATGGAGAGTTTTCTGTAGAGGCTTTCGATAAGATAATGAAATCTGAAAGAGCAATTAAGAGTCTTGTGAACAGCTTTATCTTGGCTATATCCATGATATTCACTGTAAATATAGTAGGAACTTTAGTCGTACTTTTTACGGAGTATTTCGATATAAAAGGTTCAAAGATACTTAAAGCAGGATATATGACTTCATTAATATATGGGGGAGTTGTTCTAGTAACAGGCTATAAGTTTATTTATGGGTCAAATGGAATACTTACTAAATTTTTAGTGAACATATTCCCATCTATGAATATCAATTGGTTCCAAGGATACATGGCAGTAATTTTTATAATGACTTTTGCCTGTACGTCTAATCATATGATGTTCCTAACCAATGCAGTGAGAAGTCTTGATTATCATACTATTGAGGCAGCAAAAAATATGGGTGCCAAGGGTGGACAAATCTTCTTTAAGGTGGTACTTCCAACTTTGAAACCAACGCTTTTCGCTATAACAATACTTACATTCTTAACAGGACTTGGAGCTATGTCGGCACCACTTATCGTTGGAGGAAGTGACTTTCAGACCATAAACCCTATGATTATGACTTTTGCTAAGAGCTCATATTCTAGAGAGCTTGCTGCACTTCTTGCAATTATTTTAGGAATAGCAACTATAATACTTCTTGCGATTTTAACTAAGGTTGAAAAAGGCGGGAATTACATTTCAGTTTCAAAAACAAAGGCTAAACTTACAAAGCAAAAAATAAATAACCCTGTGATGAACATTTTAGCTCATGTTGTAGCATGGTTCTTGTGGATTATTTATATGGCACCTATAACCTTAGTTGTATTATTCTCTTTTTCAGATTCCCTTGCAATTAAAACGGGAACACTATCACTAAACTCATTTACATTAGAGAATTATAAGACTTTATTCACACAGCAAAGTGCGTTTCAGCCATATTTAGTGAGTCTTGTTTATTCTCTAGGGGCAGCAGTTATAGTTGCGATAATTTCAATAATTGTAGCAAAGTTTGTTCATAAGTCTAAGAAAAAAATAGATGCTATTTTGGAAGGCAGTGTACTTATACCATGGCTACTACCTAGCACACTTATTGCACTAGGACTTATGGTGACTTATGATTCACCTAAATGGATTATCGGAAACAAGGTTCTTATAGGTTCTTATGTGATAATGCTTATAGCTTATGTAGTTGTAAAACTTCCTTTCTCTTATAGAATGATAAGAGCTGCTTTCTTTGGCTTAGATGATAACTTAGAAGAAGCGGCAAAGTGTATGGGAGCAAGTACTTTTTACACCATGGTTAAGGTAATAATACCGGTTATACTTCCTGTTGTGTTATCAGTAATTGTTCTTAACTTTAACAGCATGCTATCAGATTACGATTTGTCAGTATTCTTATATAACCCATTCCTTCAGCCACTGGGTATAGTAATAAAAGCGGCTAGTGATGAAACGGCAACCACAAATGCTCAAGCTATGGCTTTTGTGTATTCCTGTGTGCTTATGATAATATCATCTATTGCCCTTTGGCTTACTCAAGGAGATGGAATAGAAAAGATAAAGAAGATCTTTCGCAAAAAAGAAAAGACTATATAGAATAAAATTATAAGATTATCTAAATACTTAAAGATGAAGTTTATTGAAATGTTAGATTTAATGAGATAAAATTTAAATATGTGTGCTTCTACTGTACACATATTTAAATTTTTTTGCTTTAAAAATATATGTTTATCATAGAAGGAAGTGTAGTATGGCAACGATAAAAGATATTGCAAAATTAGCTGGTGTTTCTCATGGTACTGTATCAAATGTTTTAAATAAACGTGGTAACGTAAGTGTAGAAAAAATAAAATTAGTAGAAAATGCAGCTAAGGAATTAGGTTTTACTTTAAATGCTCAAGCTAAACAACTAAGAGCTTCTCAATCCAATAGAGTTGCTGTAATTATTCCTGGAATTTATTTGAAAAGATATAACGATCTTTATATGAGTCTTAATAATTTGCTTATTTCACAGGGGCATGAGGTAGATGTATTTTGCACCAACAATTTGATTCATGAGGAAGAGCAGATATTAGAAAAAGTTTTAGCCTTTAATCCTAAAGCTGTAGTCATAGTGAGCTCCATGAAAAAAAATACTGTAATCAATAGAAACTCGGAGGTAAAGTTTTATTTTGTAGAACGCATGGTGGAAAAGTTGCCAAAGAAATCAAAGTTTATATCTTTTGATTTTATAAAAGCGGGACATGACATTGCAAAGCTATGTATAAAAAATAAACCAAACAATGTGGCACTTTTCTGTGGAGATACAAGATTTACAGAAAATAAGGAGTTCATGAATAGTGCTGTTGATGAAATTGAACAAAAGGGAATACCTTATGAAGTTTTTAGAGCTGATGATTCCATGGGTTTTAATGTGGCCTTTGACATAATGTTTTCGGAAAAAGAGTATGATGCAATAATAACTACTAATATAGAAAATGCTGATTATTTTAAATCTATAAAAGAATTTAATCCAGAGAGGAAAATGCCGGCAGTATATACCCTTGCAAGCACTTCAATAGGACCAATACCAAAGGTTTTCAAATATGAAATGAATTATAAACTTATGGGTCACATGATAGCTAGTGATATTTTGTCTCAAGATGAAAAGAAAAAAAACATAGTTGCAGATAAAATGATTTTAGACAATGATGGTTTTTATATGCCTGTTTCTAAAAAATCTGTAAAGAAAGAGGAAGAGCTAAAGGTTCTCATGCTTAAAAGTCCTACCTGTGACGCTCTGAAAAAACTTATACCTAGCTTTACTATGGAAACAGGAATTAAAGTGAAACTGATAGATATGCCTTATGATGAGCTTTATGGTAGCGTAAGGGACAATGTAACCAACCCCATATATGATATTTTAAGAATGGACGTAGTGTGGCTTTCCCAGTTTAATGAAAATTTATTTATGCCTCTCAACATGGAAAGTGATGTCTTTAAGGATATCAAAAAATCATTTTCAAAGAGTTTGCCTGAAGATTATTTTTCTGTAAGAGGAGTTACATATACAATTCCTTTCGATCCTAGTGTACAGATGCTATATTATAGAAAAGATTTATTTGAAGATGCTCTTATAAAAAGAGAGTTTTATGAGACGTACAAAAGGCAGCTTGATGTACCTAAAAATTATGAAGAATATATGGAAGTTGCAAAGTTCTTTACAAGAAAATTCAACTCTAATTCACCAACAGAATTTGGTGTATCTCAAGTTTATGGTGCTCCTGTGGCAGCGGCTTGTGATTTTATGCCTCAGTTTAAATCTATGCATGGGAGCGTATTTAATGAAAAAAATGAAGTTAAAGTAGATACTTCCATAATGAAAAAAGCCATGTCAAATTACATTGAAGTTAATAAATATTCAGATGGCTATACAAATTTATGGTGGGTAAATCCTATAGAACAGTTTTCAAAAGGAAAGATTGCAATGAATGTGTTTTTCTCAAATCATGCAGCAAATATCCTACATAATCCTGACTCTAAAGTTATGGGCAAAATAGGTTTTGCTCAGGTTCCAGGAAAGCAACCTCTTTTAGGAGGGGGAGTTATAGGTATTTCAAAGGATACAAAAAAAGAAGCTGAATGTTATGAGTTTTTAAAGTGGATTTACAGGGACAAGATAGTTTCTATAATAACTTATCTTGGAGGATATATTAATAATGAAAAACTGCTAGATAAGATAGATATTTTAGAACTTTATCCTTGGATTGAAGGCATGGAAGAAGGTTTTAGAATAGGAACTAGATTTCAATGTGAAGGTAATTCTAAGTTTGATGAATATAAGTTTGAAGAAATTATAGGAAAGGCAATTCGTTCCGCAACTTTAGGAGTTGTAGACATAAATGATGCATTAAAAGAAGCTCAAAGTGAAATAGATAGATTGTTCAATTCTAAGGAAATCTAATTTTAAACTTAAGTTATTAAAAGTAAATATTAAAAATCCCATTTTCCTAATCAACAAAGATTAAAAAAATGGGATTTTTTTATAAACTAAATGACTCTACTTGAATAATGGAAGTAAATGGAGCATAATAAACGAAGAGAAAAGTAAAAATAATAAATTTTATATGTGGATATAGGAGGATTAAGTGATAAGACGAAATCATATGTTTCCAAGAAAAGAAAAAATATTGTCTCTAGGCACTGAAGAGGAGAAAATTTTTGAAAATCAGTTTAAAAGTCTATGCGCTACAACTTTACTACCTAGGTCTAATGAATTCATCCAGCATGGAAATACATCATGTCTCCTTCATAGTATAGCTGTGAGTTATTATAGTTTAGCTTTTGCCACATTTCTAAATACAAAATGTGATAAGGAAAGTCTTGTAGTTGGTTCTTTACTTCATGATTATTTTTTGTATGATTGGCATGAGAGAGATTCATCTCATAGATTACATGGTTTTTTCCATTCTAAAAAAGCATATATTAATGCTTCTAGAGATTATAATATAAATTATATTGAAAAAGACATTATTATAAAGCATATGTTTCCACTAACAATAGTACCACCACGGTACAAGGAAAGCGTAGTAGTATGCATAGTGGACAAGATTTGTTCTCTATATGAAATTTTTAAAAGAAATCCGTATAAGGATTTGCAATATAAGTGGATTCTGTCAAATGAAAAAACGTATTTTAATTAAAGTTAATAGATTTAAGGAGAAGGGACTACAATGAATAGAGAAATTATAAATTTATGTTATTATATTTTATGGTTTTTATTTTACAGTTTTGTAGGCTGGGTATATGAAAGTATTTTATGCTCAGTAAGTGAAAAAAGGCTCATCAATCGTGGATTTCTAAATGGACCTTACTGTCCCATATATGGTTCAGGAGCTATTGCTGTTATACTGTGTCTTGGCTCACAAAGTGATATTATAACCATATTTTTATTAGGTGCACTTTTGGCGTGCACCATTGAGTATATAACATCTTGGGTTCTTGAAAAGTTATTTCACGCTAGATGGTGGGATTATACAAAAAGAAGATTTAATATAAGGGGAAGGATATGCTTAATTGGAGCTGTAGTATTTGGACTTTTTTCAGTTTTTCTAATCAAAATTGCTCACCCATATGTGGCAGAGATGACTTATAAAATTCCAATAAATATTGTAGTAGGTATCACTATGATTTTAAGTATCCTTATTCTTGGTGACCTTGTTATTACTGTGATAAATATTGTTAAATTCAATGAAAAATTACACCAAGCACAAATTGAAATTAATAATTTTATAAGAGAATCAATTGACCGTGCTGAAGAAGTGAAGAAGAATATAGAAGAAACAATACCTAGTGCTAATGATATAAAGAAAATTCTTCATGAATCAATATCTACGGCCACTGAAGTGAAAAAAGTTCTTGAAGAATCCTTAGAGGAATCCATAGCTCATGTGGACAAAATGAAAAAATCCATTGAAGAAAATATGAAAAGTAATAAATCTAATGAATATATAAAAGCTTTAGTGAAGAAGCTAAATTATCAAGAAAAGCATATATTAAGTACTTTTCCTCATTTTAAATCAACTAAATACAATGAAACTTTAGAAAAAATAAAAGAGGCTATAAAGAGAAAGATATAAAAAAATTGCTAAAAAAATTGCTACAAATTTTTGTAGCAATTTTTTTATAAAATTTTTTATTTAGAGTTCTTCCACTCCTCAGCGTATTCTGCGAATAATTCGTTTACTGCTCTACCGATTTCAGCGTATTGGTCATCATATAGGTTTGCAAGAGACACACGGATAGACCACTTAGGTCCATCAAAGCCACCTCCGTTTAATAAGACTATATGGTATTTTTCAGCTAGGTCAAATAAAAATTCAAGTGGGTCATGGTTTTCTTGAAGATACTTTGCAAACTCTTCACCATGAGATAATCTAGCCCAAACTAATAAATCATATTCATTATAATATGAAGTTGAATGAGGGTCTTTTTCCTTAAGTGGAAGGCCTGTTAGGTTATCATAAACTATTTTCTTACGTCTAAAGCATATATCCTTTGTTTGCTTTTTATAAGTGTCATTGCTATCAAGTAATGCAAACATTGAGAAAATAGCCATTTGAACTTGTTGAGGTGTAGATAAACCAGCTGTGTGATTTAAGGCCACCTGTCTGCTATCTGCAACAATTCTATCTATGAAAGGAATTGCCTCAGGATTAGTAGTAAGTGAACTATATCTATCTATTAAATCTTCTCTAGCATCTCGTGGAAGTTCAGCGATTAATTTATTAAATACATTTTCCCTTGATAGGGCTATAACACCAAGTCTCCAACCTGTAACTCCAAAGTATTTAGAGAAGGAATAAACACCAAGAGTGTTGAATGGGATAGTAACCATAAAGGATTTAAAGTTATTTGCAAAAGTACCATAAACGTCATCTGTTACTATCATTAAGTTAGGATTTTTCTCTTTAACTATATTTTTTATATATTCCATAGATTCATCATCTATAGCTACAGATGGAGGATTACTTGGGTTAACTACGCACAAAAGTTTGATTTCTGGATTAGCGAGCTTATCAAGTTCTTCCTTAGGATACTGCTAAGTATGACGTCCTTCTTCATTTAATTGTGAAGCATGAATTTCAGTAACATTGAAGGCATATCTTGATAAATGTGGAATCTCCAAATATGGAGTGAAAATTGGAACCATCAATGCAATATTAGAACCTTTTTCTAATAGATGATTTGCCATAAGTGAATCAAATATATAGCACATAGCTGCTGTTCCGCCTTCTACAGCAAATAAATCGTGTGTAGGCTCTTCTGGTATTTCGCCACCCATTTCTCCGATTAAGTAATCGTGAACTACCTTTTCTATATGTACAAGCATACGATCGGGTACGGGATAGTTATCTCCAATAATTCCATCCACCAATTCAAATAACCATGCATCTGGATTAAATTTATATTTTTCAACGCCGTATTTTACTATGTCTATAAGCAAATCTAATCCAGGAGCATTTTTGTGAGTTATACAATAATCTCTAAAACGGTTAGCAATGCCTTCTTTCTCTGGCATACCAGCTAAATCACCATCTTTCCAGATTCTTTTAGTTTCAGAAACTGCAAAATGACCTAATGTAAAGAAAGCCTCTCTTGGAGTAGAAGCGGTCCAGTTAGGATTACCTCTGCCGGCATTAAGAAAGATATCTGCACTTTTAATTTCATGATCTGTTGCAAGATGTATCAATTTATCCTTTAATTCAAAAGGACTAAGGGCTTTTACTTCGTTTATAAGGTCTTTAAAATTTTTATTAGAATGTGTCATAATGATCATCCTCCTACAAGTAAGTTATATTTTTTAAGCGAAGAAAAGTATTATTACAGATCCCCATACTGTGAGAAGAATATTTCCTACAGCATAAGTTATTGTGTATCCTAGAACTGGTGCATTACTCTTGGCTTTTTCACAAATAGCACCTATGGCAGCAGTTGTAGTCATAGCACCTGCACAAGCACCTAAGATTATAGGAGCTTTCCATTTAAAAATATATTTTCCTATTAATATACCAACTATTATAGGGATAGTGGTTACTACTATACCTGCCAATAGAAAGCTTATACCTGAAGTTTTTAATCCTGATACGAAACCGGGTCCTGCATTGATACCTACAACAGCTACGAAGGCAGCTAATCCTACGTTACTTAAAAACCATGCTGTACCTTCAGGAATATGACCGATTTGTGGTTTTTTAGAATGAATTAATCCAAAAATTAGTCCCATAATAAGAGCACCACCACTAGTTGACAAGCTTATTCCTACATTTCCAATCATAAGAGCTGGAATTCCTATAAGGCCTCCTAAAAGTACGCCTAAACCAACAAAAATCATGTCAGTTTCTGCTGTATCTCTTACAGGCTTACCTATCTTGTAAGCTAATTTTTCAACATCATCTTTTGGACCAGTAAGCATAACAATGTCTTTTTTCTGTATTACCGTATCGTGATTGTAAGGAACTACATCGCCATCACTTTGGAGTTTTGAAATATAGACTCCACGAGTAAGGGTTTTATTTCTTATAATTCTTATGGATTCACCTATCATGTCCTTAGAATTTACATACACATCTAGGCGTTCTACTGGAAAGCTCATTAAGTTGTAATCTGAAATTTCTTGACCTAACTTAGTAAGTTCTACCTCTGTGACTTCTCTATTTTTAAAACAAAATACAGCCTTATCTTGGCTTTCTATCTTTGTATCTGCAGAAGGCTGAAAAACTTCTGAGCCACGTTTTAGACGAACTATAAAAGAACGTACATTTTCGCTAGAAACTGACTTTTCAACATCTAAAACAGTTTTTCCTACAAAAGAATCGTTAAGCAAAAATGACCTGTATTCCAAATCAGAACCACTTGGAACAAATACGCCATGACCTTCGGCGACATCAGAAGAACCGCCTTCAGCATCAATTTTTCTACTCTCTTCCTCTAGGTCGATGCCTAATATCTTAGGTCCTAAAGTTGAAAGGATGAAGGCTGCACCAACAGTTCCAAATATGTAGGTAACTGCATAGCCAACGGGCACAAAATCCATCATGCTTTTTAAAGTTGAAGCATCTCCTGATAGCTTTGAAATAGCATCTTGAGATACACCTATGGTAGCAGATTGTGTTAAGGCACCAGCAGCTAAACCTGAAGCCTGCCCGGCGTTATAACCAAGGAGTTTTCCCACAAGTACTGTTGAGATTAATCCCACAACGCAGACTATAACGGAAAAAATAATTTGAGGTATTCCATCTTTCTTTAGACCTTTAAAAAATTTAGGACCAGAATTATATCCTAAGGTGAACAAGAAGAGAAGAAAGAATACGGCTTTTACTGTTGGATTTATGGTTATATTTAATTGACCGACCACAACACCTGTAAGTAACACTCCAGTTACAGAACCTACTTTGAAACTTCCAATCTTTATGTTTCCAACTGCATAACCGATGGCTAATGTGAGGAAAAAAGCAAGTTCAGGGTTGTTTCTTATAGCGTTTACAAACCATGTCATATCATTTACCACACCTTTCAAGAATGTTTGATTAAATACTTCTTCTTCCTTATGTTTAATATTTACAAAAAAACTTAAAATAATTACAGGAAATTTATAAAAAAGCATGAATAAAAGACATTATGCTGATTTTAGGGGAAAATAGTATAAAATTATAGAAAAATAAGATTAATAAAAATAGGTCTCTGAATCGAAACCTATTTTATAAATTGTTAATGAAAGGATTTGTAAAAATCTCCATTTTTATTTATCATATTATTTATTTGAGAAAAAGGAATTTTGAAGGTGACAAATCCTGCGGAGTATGGGCCTATTTCGTAAGGTGGAAAATAGATATATAGGTTGTCGGAGTCTATATAAAAATCTTGTGTCATGGAAATACCTTTGAAAGCTCCTTTAAAGATATATGAATATTCAGGATCTATGTCAATTATTTTTTCAATTATTTTATTTAATTCGTGAGTCCAATAAACTCCTCCCATAAACAAATCACCTAGAGTATAAAATTTTCCTGTCACTAAGTTTATGCTTGGAGTTTTCATTGAGGGCATTCCATGAGCAGCACCAAGAGGATAGTAGTAACCCATTATATTTAAGGTAAGGAAATTTTTCTTGTAATACTGAACGTCAAAAGTACCTGTATAATCATAATCTAATACATCCGTCTTGTTTATTGGAATATTCTGAGGTGTGCCATCCTTTCCGTAGGGGATAAAATAGGACATTTTCTTTAATTTTATATTTGCCTCAGTTTGTGCTTTTTTATTTTCCATACCTGATATTGATGGATAGTATATTAAATAATTAATATTAGGTTTATATTTTTCTTTTATTATATTGTAATTTCTGCTTAGAGGTATTATGTCATTAGGTTTATAGATCACCTTTCCATAGGTATCAAGATAATAAGGAGAGTAATCTATATCAGCATAAATTATGCCCTTTTTCATAGAAAGTGTACCACTACCTTCTACAGCTGGAAGAGATTTTACTTGAAATCCAGACTTATTAATAAAGAATGTATATTCAGTGTCAGATCCGTAGGCCAGTCCGTCTTTAAAATCTCCAACAGCAAGGTATATAAATGGCGATAAGATATTTCCTTTGCTATCCCCAATGGCATAAATACTTCGTTGAGTATACTTATCTTCGCCTATGCCCATTCCAAGAGCAACCCTGTCTTCTCCTAGAATTTTTATATCACTAAATAAAGGCTGGAAAATGTATTTGCCAGTTTCATCGATAATGCCATAAGGGCCGTTAAAATCAGAGGATTCGGCTACTATAGCCATATGATTTTTAAAGCCTTGAGCTTGAGAGAAAATTGGTTTAATTATGGGAGTTCCCTTCTTGTCTATAAAGCCATAAGGACCATCAAGGGATGTGGAAAATATCATGAGGCCATTTCCATAGAAGGCAACGTATGGGTAATCGTAGATTTCTATTATTGAGCCCTTTTTATCTATTAAACCATAATGTTTGTTTTCTAATTGCACTAAGGCGACATTTTCCTTAAAGTCATTTGCGGATAAGTAGCTGGGAGCTATAACTTCATTTCCATTCATATCTATATAGCCATATTTTGAATTGCCTTGGGAGGAAGTATCAGAAACTAAAGCCATTCCATTACTATAATCAGAAATAAAACTGTATTTTTTCTTAGTAAGAACCTGTCCCTTTTCATTCATGACTCCCATATAATTATCTACAGCAAATATGGCCCTCATGTCCTTGAAATTATTAATTTCATCATAAATAGGACTTATGATAAAATCACCTTGGGTGTTGATTAAACCGGCTTTACTGTTGTAGTAGGCTATGGCTAAATTCTCAGAATTAAAGTCATAAGCTCTTGCAAATTTAGGGTAGATAATGATTTTACCCTTATTGTTGATGTATCCATAAAAGGAACCTTCACTTGTGTTTTTTAATGCTGGAAAAAGTTTTGCTTCAACAATTGGTGGTTTATCTTTGGTAGAATTTAATCTTTCTTTTTTTCTTGAACCCATATTAAATCTCCATAAAAATATTACTACTAACCAATATATGCCACATGGAATAATGGTGGACACAAATTTGAAAATGTGAATATTTTTTCTTGAAAGTATCTTAAATATTTGACCTTTAAATTTTTTTTAGATATTATATAATATTACTTATAGTATGTTTTAGTGGAGGGGTGATTTTTATGAATAATGCATTAACTGAAGAAAATATAAAAAAATTAAAAGAAGAATTAGAATATAGAATGACAGTGAAAAGAGCGGAAATAGCAAAGGAAAAGATGGTTGCTGCAGCTCATGGAGATAGATCGGAAAATGCAGAGTACAAGGAAGCGTGCGCAAATTATAGAGAAAATGATAATAGAATTCAGTACTTGATGACTATGATTTCCACGGCAACTGTTATAGAGGATAGCCACCAAGACAAATCTGTTCTTGGAGTTAATAGTAAGGCTAGAATAAGATTTGTAGAGGATGGCGATGAAGATATTGTAACTTTAGTTACAACATTAGACCTAGATCCTGAAAATATGCATATAAGCATAGAATCAGATTTAGGAAAAGCTCTATATGGTAAAAGGGTTCATGATATAGTTGAAGTTAATGCACCAGCTGCAAAATATAATGTAGAAATACTAGAAATATTATAAAAGCTTCGGGTTTAAGCTCCATGGCATAATGCTGTGGAGTTTATATTTCTAAAAAATATTATATTGTAATGAATAATTTCGAACAATAGAGTATAATTAATAGGAATATTGTTCGTAGCACTAGGCATGGTTTTAGGACAAAAGCTGGGTCTTGGAACAATTCTAAATATGATTTTAGTAGGCCAATTTATAGATGTGGTAATGTATATAGATGTAATTCCAAAGGCATCTAATGTTTTTATGGGATTTATAATGATGGTAATTGGTATGCTCATAATGGGACTTGGATGCTATTTTTATATGGGTTGTGGATTAGGATGCGGACCTAGAGATGGGGTTATGGTGGCATTAAGTATAAAGCTGAACAAACCTATAAAATATGTAAGATCAAGTATGGAAATAATAGTTCTTATTATGGGATATTTTTTAGGTGGTAAGGTAGGAATAGGAACATTTATATCTGCTTTATTCTTAGGATATAGTCTTCAATTTGTATTTAAAATTAAAAACTTCAATCCAGAAGAAGTGAGGCATAAGTCCGTTATTGAAAGCTTAAATTTATCTTGTGGATGTAAGGACAATCAATGCAAATAAATATATTTTTAAGAGAATTAATCAATTGATTTGTTCTCTTTTTTGTTTAATCAAGTAAAATTTAATTTTTAAAATACGAATTATAAAGTGATAATATTAAAAAAATAAGTTTTTTTGATGAAAAATGTTGATTATTACGAACAATAATATCGATATTCTAAATGTAATTCGGGATTATACGAATATATTTACATTATGCAAAATAAAAATAAAGCAATTAAGAGGAGTGACGGAATGTTAGAAAAATTTTCCAAATTAGAGAAGCACGGTACCAATGTTAAAACAGAAGTAACAGCAGGTATTACAACTTTCATGACAATGGCCTATATTTTAGTGATACAACCTATGTTTATGTCAGCGGCAGGAATGGATGTAGGAGCTGTAACAGTTGTAACAGCAGTTTTAGGAGCGGTATTTAGTATATTTATGGGACTTTATACAAACCTACCATTTGCCTTAGCACCAGCTATGGGAAGTAATGCCTTCTTTGCATACACCCTTGTAGCAGGAGGAATAGTGGACTGGCAGACAGACCTTAGAATGGTATTTATATAAGGAATAGCATTTAAATTAAATATAATGGGAGCTTTAAAGTGGAGTTTCTTCTCACTAATGTTTACTTTCTTTGTTGGAGATTTCTTCTCAACTTTAGGAACATTATTAGGGGTATCTGCAAAGGCTGATCTTTTAGATGAAAACGGAAATTTACCAAATATCAATAAGCCTTTCCTTGTTGACGCAATAGCAACTGTAGTAGGAGCATTATTTGGTTCAACAGTAGTTACGACATATATAGAATCAGCAGCTGGAGTTGAAGAAGGTGGAAGAACTGGACTTACTGCAGTAATAGCAAGAATATGTTTTGCACTTACAATCTTCCTTACACCAATAGCAGGAATGATTCCAAGTGAAGCAACTGCACCAGCACTTATACTTATAGGATTACTTATGATATCAGGAATAAAGAATATTGAGTTTGATGAATTCACAGAAGCTTTCCCAGCTTTTGCAACAATAGTTTTCACTACTTTTACTTCAAGTATATCTAACGGTATAAGCATAGGAATTCTATCATACATGTTCACTAAAGTTTTAGCTGGCAAATATAAAGAGCTTAACTGGGGAATATATATACTAGCAATTCCACTATTAATGTACTTTGTAATATAAGATAAATATTTTAGCTCTTATCTATAATTTTATTGATAAGAGCTGTTTTTATAATATAGGAGAAAATGATGAAGATAATACCAAAAGACAAAAAAGGTTTAATAGAGGCTGCTATAGGAAAGAAAAAATGCACTTTAGTTGTAGAAAATACAAGGATAGTTAACGTTTTTACAGGAGAGATATATGATGGAGATGTGGGAATTTATGAGGGATTCATAGCTCACATAAGATGTAATCCGGATGGATTTCATATAAATGAAGAGAGGATAGAGGGAGAAGAGTACTATGATGCTAAAGGAGCTTTTCTTATACCGGGACTTATAGATGCTAATATTCATATAGAAAGTACTCTTATGACACCGAGAAATTTTGCAAAGGCTGTAATACCTCATGGAACAACTACTGTGGTAACTGACCCTCATGAAATTGCAAATGTTTATGGAATAAGAGGAGTAGAATATATGCATGACTCTAGTGAGGGAATTCCAATGAGACAATATGTGCTTGCACCATCCTGCGTTCCAGCTGTTCTTAATCTAGAGAATTCCGGGGCAGAATTTTTTCGCAAAGATATAGAGAAATTGTTCAAAATGGATAGAGTTATAGGCCTTGGAGAAGTCATGGACTTTTTGGGAGTTATAGAAAATGATGATAGAATGGTAGACATACTTAAGGCTGCAGAAGAAAAAGTGTTATTTATACAAGGTCACGCACATAGATGCCATAAGGTCAGCAACTTTAAATATGGCAAGAGAGCTTGGAATAATAAATTTAGGAGCAATAGCTCCAAACTTTGTAGCAGATATGGTTTTAGTTGATGATTTAAATGAAATGAAGGTAAGTACCGTAATATATGATGGAAATATAGTGGCGGAAAATGGTGAGCTTAGGAATGAAATAGAAGATAAAGCCTTTGACATAGAAAGTTAAAATTCAGTTCATGTCAGTGATTTAACTAAAGAAGCAAAAGATATAGCCATAGAAGCGGAAAATATGAAAAAACACCTAAAAGATATGGGGCTTACAGAAATGAAAAATCCACTCCTAAGAATTGTAACTCTAGCTCTGCCAGTAATACCAAAAGGAAAGATGTCCGATATAGGACTTGTTGACGTACTTGGAAAAAAGGTTTTAAAATTGTTTTAAACTATAAATTCAAAATTTACATATAAAAAAGAGCAGTAACATATAAGGAATCCCCCAATAAATTAGACCTAAAAATCTAATTTATTGGGGGAAGTTCAATTGCTCCTAATTTTACTCTTATTTCTTCCTTATATACCCCACAACTATGGCTCCAGGTCCCACATGTGTTCCTATAACTCCGCCTACAGCATAGGATTTTGTACCTGTTAATCCGTATTTCTCGTCAGCTTTTACTTTTAGCTTGTTGCAGTTTTCTCCTACATATGTGTAGCCGTAATATACAGGCATTACAGGGTCGATACCAGTAGAACTATCTATGAAGTTTAAAATTGATTTTATTCCTCCATTAAGACCACGAGCTTTATCTATAACCTCAATAGCTCCATCTTTAAGAGTTATTATAGGTTTTATTTGAATCATTGAACCCAAAGCTGCAGCGCCTTTAGATAATCTTCCACCTTTGTATAGATATTTTAAAGTATCAACCATAGCCCAAAGGTCAACTCTTGTACGAGCCTCTAATATTGTTTCATAAATCTCGGAAGCAGTTTTTCCTTCATCTCTAAGTTTTACAGCGTATTCAACGAGGATACGAAGACCTACTACAGCTTGAAGTGAATCTATAAGATATATATTAGAATACTCACAGGTTTCCTTTGCTATATGGGCAGATTGAAGAGTACCGCTGAGTTTACTAGATATTCCTATATACACCACGCTGTCTTTACATTGTTTTGCCTCATTAAATATATTTAAGAAATCATTTGGTGAGGGCTGACTTGTGAAGGGAAGCTCATCTGCATTTTTAAGCTTTTCGTAAAATTCATCAAAGCTCAAATCTATATCTTGTATATAAACTTCATCTTTAAAGGATATCTTAAGAGGGGCAATTTCAATATTAAGTCTTTTAGCTTCCTCATATGTTATGTCTGCTGCTGAATCTGTTACTATTCTTATCATTTGATTTCATCTCTCTTTCTTATTCAATTAAATTAATTATTCTATTTATCATTTCATCTAGTTTATTTACTTCTTCTTCAGTAAAGTTTTCTTTGATTTTTTCTAACATCATGGAATTATCTTCATCATTTAAACCATAATAATCAGTAAATTTACTTGTGGGTTCTAATCTGATTTCTCTCTTATCATCATTTGACATGACTTTTTTCACATACCCCTTTTTAACAAGACTGTTTATTTTGTAATTTGCATTAGGAAGAGATATGTTAAGATAATTTGCAAATTCAGATATAGTCGGATGATTTAAGAGATATATTATCTCTGCTGAAAAATTTTCTGTAGCATTGAGCCCACTATCCTTTAAACCTGTTTCTTGAAGTACTTTTCTATAGTATTTAGTCCTAAATATCAAATATAAATGCTCAAAACTTTTATCTAACATGATAAAACCTCTCTTACTAGTTAAAATAATTTAATTAAAATTTTTTAATTAAATTATTTTAATAATATACTCATTTAAGAAATTTGTCAATATGACTTAAGATTATAAAAGATGGTTATAATAATTAATAAGATTACACAAGGGTAAGGATTAGTGATACAATAAATTTATTGTCCTTATGGTCAAAATATTTTATGATAAGTGAGAAATTATATGGAGAGTTTAAAATTAGAAAAATCAATTAAAAAATTAGATAGGGAAATTGATGCTTTAAGAGTTGCATCTAAGTATTTATCTAACAAGGAAGAAATAGAGGAAGTTAGAAGAAGCTTAAACAGCAAAAGACAGACTTTAGCTGATGAGCTTTATTATAATGACAGCAAAAGTTATCTTAAATGCTGTGAATTTATGAGAGAACTTTTAGATAGAAAGCTAAATGAAAGCCAGCAAAAGGAACTTCTTGAAAGGATAAGAGAAGTTTTTGGTAGAACATGCCCCAATGCTTCTAAAGAAGCTAGTGGACTTAATGCGTGGCTTAGAGATCTTGATATAGAGTATGTATGGAATGATGAATCAGAAGGTGACTGGGCAACTTTAACTATCACTGGATTTGCGTCACATAATATGTAGAATGCAGAAGCATGGATGTTTTAATACATCCATGCTTTTGTGTTGTAGTGATTAAATAATTTATGGTTACATTATGTTTTTTACAAGATATAAGGAAACAAAAAAAGCACATATGTTATAATGATGTAAATGATAAATTTGGTAATTATGTAAGTCGGGAGGGGATTTATATGAAGAATAAATTTTGGGTTAAAATATTAGTTTGTCTAATTATATTAATTATTTTTTTAAAGATTCCAACAATGTTTGCTAAGCCCAAAAGAGTATGGGATAAAGAATTTAATAAAGGAAGTAATATAAAAATTGAAACTTTAAATAATGAAGATACGGAAAAATTAAATAAGCTCTGTAAGATATGGGGGTTTACAAAATATTATCATCCTAAGATAGTGGCTGGATCAGTGAATTGGGATTATGAACTATTTAGAGTTATGCCTAAGATTCTGGAAGCTGAAAATACTAATGAAGTAAATAATGTATTGTATAAATGGATAAATAACCTAGGAGAATTTCAGAAAGGAAATTATGACGATGCTAAGGAGATTAAAGTAAAGGCTGATACAGATTGGATAGAAGATAAAAAGTATTTAGGAGAAGACTTAAGCTCTCTCATGATGAATCTTTCAAAAACTTATATAACTGAGAGGGAGAAAGGTTATGTAAATTATAAGCATGAGGCTGTAAAGTCTAATTTTGATATGGAAGAAGCCTATCCAGATATGAGATATGATGATGATGGCTTTAAACTTTTAAGTCTTTTTAGATATTGGAACATAATTCAATATTATAACCCTTATAGAGATGTTATGGGAGAAGACTGGAATGAAGTCTTAAATGAATTTATACCTAAATTTTTAAACTGTAATGATGAACTAAGTTATAAGCTCACAGTAGCTGAATTAACTGCGAGAATTCATGATTCCCATGCTTCACTTATGGATGAAAGAAAAGTTTTATTTGATTATTTTGGAAGAAATACAATTCCGGTTAGGTTCGCAGTTGTTCAAGGAAAAATAATTGTTACTGAAAAAATTGAGAAATATAAAATGGAATGTAACCTTGAACCTGGAGACATAATCTTAAAAGTTGATGGCAGAGACATATTTAACTTAATAAAAGAGAAATCTAAATATATAGCACGTTCGAGAGACGAAGTCTTAGTTAACAACTTTCAGACAAAGCTGTTTGGAACAAATAAAGAATCCCTAATGATAACAATAGATAGAGATGGAGAAATATTAGATAAAGAAGTAAAATGTCACAATATAGATATGTTTAAATTTAGCGGAGAGTCACATAAACTTATAGATGGAAATATAGGATATATAAATCCAGGACTTTTGAAAAAAGGTGAGATAGATAAAATTATGACAGAGTTTATGAATACTGAAGGGCTTATAATTGATTTGAGATACTATCCATCAGATTTTATAACCAAAAGCTTAGCTGAATATCTGCTTCCTCAGGAAGAGGTATTTGCAAGAATAACTATGCCTAATAGAGCAATACCTGGAGAATTTATATTCATGGAAGATCAAAAATCAGGAAAAGATAATAAGGATTATTACAAAGGTAAAGTTATAATAATAAATAATGAATGCACTCAAAGTAATGCAGAGTTTACAACTATGTCTTTTAGAAATTCTCCTAATTCTCTAGTTATAGGGGAAAATACTATTGGTGCAGATGGTGATGTAGCTTATTTTAAGCTTCCAGGGGGTATAACTACGGTTATGACAGGACTTGGAGTGTATAATCCAGATGGATCAGAAACCCAGAGAGTAGGGTTAACACCAGATATTTATATTAAGCCTACCATAGAGGGGATAAGAGAAGGACGAGATGAGCTCCTAGAAAAGTCAATAGATCTTATAAAAGAATAAGAACTAAAGATAAATTGGTTACTTTAAAGTGCCTAATTGATACCAATAATCACAGATGTTATATTAACATTAACAAAAGGACATGAAAATTTGCTTTGATATATATTGAAAATAAGTTAAGGAGTGATAAATATGAAGAAATATGATGCAGTGATAATAGGATTCGGAAAAGGTGGAAAGACTTTAGCAGGGTATCTAGGCAAATCAGGTAAAAAAGTGGCTTTAGTAGAGAAATCCAAGTATATAGAGGAACATGCATAAACGTTGGATGTATACCAACTAAATCTTTAGTATATAAAGCTAAAGTAGGTTTATATAATGAAGAAAAAACTTTTGAAGAAAAGTCAAAATACTATAAAAACGCTATAGAAGAAAAAGCAAAGCTTACATCAGCTGAAGATCAAGGAGATAAAGTTTCAATTTCATATTTAGATAAGATATCTAATGAAATAAAGAATATAGATGCAGTGTTAATTGCTATCGGCAGAAGACCAAATGTGGATGAATTAAACTTAGGAGCAGCTGGAGTTGAAGTTAATAATAGAGGAACTATAGTTGTAGATAAAACTTTAAAAACTAGTGTAGAAAATATATGGGCTCTTGGAGATGTTAAGGGAGGCTTACAATTCACATATATCTCTTTAGATGATTTTAGAATAGTAAAGGATAATTTGTTTGGAGAAGGCACGAGAAGTACTGAAGACAGAGATATAGTACCTTATTCAGTATTTATAGAACCAACTTTATCAAGAGTAGGCTTAAGTAAAGAGGAAGCATTAAATGATTTATTTTCGCTAATATAGGAGGTAACGTATGTATAACGTAGATGAAACCATGTATGAATGCCCAGTGGAAGCTTTGGCAAATATATTGGGCAAAAAGTGGGTGGCAGTTATAATTTGGACTATGCAAGACCAAAAGATGAGGTTTGGAGAATTACACTTTTACCGATTATGGGAAAAATGATAAAGTGGAGCAATGACAACTTATCTTGTGATAGATATTATTAATTATTGAATTTGAAGGAGAATGTAATGGAGAATATAAACTTATTTATTGTGTTTGTAGAGGGAATACTATCAATATTTTCCCCGTGTATACTGCCAATACTGCCTATTTATTTGAGTATGCTGTCTAACAGCACTATAGGTGATATGCAGGAAGCCAAATTTAGCAGCAGTCTTCTTATGAAGAATACTATATTTTTTGTACTAGGAATATCAACTACTTTCTTTATATTAGGGACATCTATAAATGCCTTAAGTGCCTTTTTTAACACTAATAAGAGCCTTATAATGATTATAGGAGGGCTTATAATCATATTTATGGGATTATTCTATATTGGAATAATTAAATCATCTCTATTAAGTAGAGAAAAGAGATTCAGTATGGAGTCTAAGACCATGACACCAGTATCATCCTTTGTATTAGGATTTACTTTTAGTTTTGGATGGACTCCGTGTATAGGACCAATACTTGCATCAGTACTTATTATGGCTTCAAGTTCGCGAAGTCCTTTAACATCAAATCTACTTATATTGATTTATACTTTAGGATTTATACTTCCATTTATAATTGCATCCCTATTTTATAGCAAGCTATTCAAAAAGTTTGATAGTATAAAAAAACATATGGATACAATAAAGAAGGTAAGTGGAATTATAATAATTGCTGCGGGAGTGATAATGCTCATAAACGGACTTGGAGGTATTAGAAATATGAACAATTCAGCTAGCAATAATTCATCTCAAAATAACGTGAGTACAAGTAGTAATGAGAAGAAGGAAGAGACAAAGAAAGAAGAAGAAAAGAAAATTGCAGCACCTGATTTTACACTATATGATCAATATGGAAACAAACATAGTCTTAGTGAATACAAAGGTAAAACTGTATTCTTAAACTTTTGGGCAACTTGGTGTCCGCCTTGTAGGGGAGAGATGCCTGATATAGAGGAAATCTATAAAGAATACAATGAAAATAGAGAGGATGTGATAATACTAGGAGTTGCATCGCCAGATACTCCAAGGGAAGGTTCAAAAGAGGAAATAGCGGACTTTTTAGAAGAGAAGGGGTATACTTTTCCAGTGGTATTTGGTGAAAAAGATTCAATGCTTTATAAATACAGTATAAGTTCATTTCCATCAACATTCATAATTGATAAAGAAGGTTATGTAAAGCAATATGCTAGAGGTGCCATGAGCAAGAATACTATGAAAAAACTTATAGAAAGTGCAAGGTAAAAGTTTATAATAGATCATATAAAACCACGTAGATAAAAACTACGTCAGACTGCTGACAAAGTGTCAGCAGTCTTTAATTTTATACAAATATGTAATATAATTTAAGATATATTAATTTATTACATGGGGGTTTTGCCAATGATAAACGAAAGAAGAGAAGCAC